>CASFAX010000043.1 GCA_949292945.1 uncultured Bacillota bacterium
CTCAAAGACGTCGTCCATGTTGTTTGCTATAACCTCAGGGTATGTGGCAACTATAGGGCAGTTGTAATGGTTTGGAGCGCCTTCGTCCTCGTTTCTCTCGTAATTTATGCACGGGTAGAAAATCCACTTTACCTCCTGCTCCGTAAGCCATTTGATGTGGCCGTGAACCAGCTTTGCCGGATAGCAGGCCGTCTCGGAGGACATGGTCTCCATTCCCATCTCGTATATCTTCTTCGTCGAAGCAGGCGAAAGAACCACCCTGAACTTCAGCGCCGAGAAGAATGTGAACCAGAACGGGTAGTCCTCGTACATGTTGAGAACTCTCGGAATTCCTATGGTTCCACGCTCTGCATCAAAGTCCGAAAGCGGCTTGTAGCCGAAAAGTCTCTTGAACTTATAGTCGTAGAGATCCGGGATATCGTTGGAGCTTCTCTCCCCCCCTGCTCCCTTTTCGCACCGGTTGCCTGTTACGAATTTGGAGCCGTCGTGGAACTTGTTTATGGTGAGGATGCACCGGTTTTCGCAGCCTTTGCACCTGCCGTTGGTGTGCTCCACCGTAAAGTCATCGAGAGCTTCCTTTGACAGAATGGAAGACTCCGTATCCTCTATGTAGTTTTCCTTAGCTATGAGAGCGCAGCCGTAAGCGCCCATAAGGCCTGCTATGTCAGGTCTTACTACATCTCTTCCGATTATCTTCTCTATGCTTCGCAGGACGGCATCGTTCATAAACGTTCCGCCCTGAACTACTATCTTATCTCCCGCCTCGTCAGGATTTCTCAGCTTTATAACCTTGTAGAGGGCGTTTTTTATAACCGAATATGAAAGCCCTGCGGAAATATCTCCAATGGTGGCTCCCTCTTTCTGTGCCTGCTTTACCTTTGAGTTCATGAAAACCGTACATCTGGTTCCAAGGTCAACAGGGTTCGGTGCAAAGAGGGCTTCCTTTGCGAAAGCCTTCGTGTCAAGGTTTACGGATTTTGCATAGGTTTCCAGGAAGGACCCGCAGCCTGAGGAGCACGCCTCGTTAAGCATGATGTTGTAGATGGCTCCGTCCTTTATCTTCATGCACTTCATATCCTGACCGCCTATGTCCAGGATGAAGTCCACCCCGGGAAGGAACGCCTCGGCAGCTCTGTAGTGGGCCATGGTCTCGATTTCACCCATGTCAGCCTTGAATGCGGCCTTGATGAGTCCCTCTCCGTATCCCGTCACGCAGGTATTGGCGATGAAAGCGTTTTCAGGAAGCTGGGAATAGAGCTCCTTTAGCATGGTCTTTACCGCTTCTATAGGGTTACCTTCGTTGCTCCTGTAAAATGAATAGAGAAGGTTGTTGTCCTTGTCTATGAGGGTGGCCTTGGTGGTGGTGGAGCCTGCGTCGATTCCCAGGTAAACCTCGTTTCTGGCCTTCTTTATATCCCTTTTCCTAATGGTGTGCTGTCCGTGCCTTGCGAGGAACCTGTCATACTCCTCCCGGGACGCAAACAGAGGCTCTATGTGCTTTGTGTCTGAAAGCTGACTCTGGTCAGCATTGTTAAGCTTATCCGTAAGCGCCTCAAGGCTTATCTCGTCGCTCTTTTCGGCAAGCATGGCCGCGCCGATAGCGACGAAATATCTGGAGTCTTCAGGAAAGATGACGTCCTCGTCCTTAAGCTCCAGGGTTTCTATGAATCTCTCCCTCAGCTCCGACAAAAACGACAGCGGTCCGCCCAGGAAGGCCACTTTTCCCCTTATAGTGTGACCGCAGGCCAGTCCGCTTATGGTCTGGTTTACCACAGCCTGGAAAATGGACGCAGCAAGATCCGGCACCGAAGCTCCGTCGTTTATGAGGGGCTGGATGTCGGTCTTTGCAAACACGCCGCACCTTGCGGCTATGGGATATATCATCTTGTGGCTTTTGGCAGCCTCGTTAAGCCCTGCCGCATCGGTGTTTAGGAGTATGGCCATCTGGTCGATAAACGCTCCCGTACCGCCTGCGCAGGTTCCGTTCATCCTCTGCTCGATGGTGGCGCCGTAAAACGTAATCTTCGCATCCTCTCCGCCCAGCTCTATGGCGACGTCCGTTTCCGGAATGAGGGTCTCAACGGCGCGGCTGCACGCTATAACTTCCTGTTCAAAAGGTATTCCCAGAACGTTTGCCAGGGAAAGACCTCCTGAACCTGTGATAACAGGTTTTAAGGTAATGTCACCGTATTTGTCGTAAAGATCCTGAATCAGTTCCCTGACCTTCTCAAATACGTCCGACATGTGCCTTTCGTACCTGGAATAGATTATCTCGCCTGAGTCCTCGGTGAGAACCAGTTTTACAGTCGTAGAACCAATATCAATTCCTAATTTCATGTCTTACCTCTGTGATTTACCTCTTTCTCTATAAATTCTCTCTCTATAAATTTTTGATTTCCTTGTTGTAAAGATGTCTGAACATGAGGGCCGAGTAGATGAGCCCTATGATCTCCGCCAGCGGAAACGACATCCATGAAGCCGTAACTCCGGCCAGATTGTAGAGGATGTACGCCAGCGGCAGTATACCTATAAGCTGTCTGATAAGGGAGGCAAACAGGCTGTATATGCCGTGTCCCGTTCCCTGAAACAGCGTAGACGTCATTATGCCGAAGGCTGCAGGAAGGAAGCAGATGCTTATGAGTCTTAAAGCAGGAACTCCCATTTCAAGCATTTCGCTGTCGGCGTTGAACATGAGCAGGAAAACCTGAGGGAACAGCTGGAAAAGCAGCGTTCCAACCGCCATGATCACGAGAGCCGTTATAAGTCCCAGCTTATACGTTCTCATAAGACGGTGCTTATTCTTCGCTCCGAAGTTATATCCCATAATAGGCATAGCGCCCTGATTCAGCCCGAATACAGGCATGAATATGAAGGACTGAAGCTTGAAGTAGATTCCGAGGACAGCAACGGCTGTGGCGCTTGCCGCAAGGATAGCGTTGTATCCTAAAAGCATCACGGAACCTATAGCCTGCATGATTATGGAAGGAAATCCTACGGCATATATATCCTTTACCACATGCCAGTCCATTTTAAATCTTATAAGTCTCACTTTTACAGCGTGTTCTCTGGTAAGTACGACAAAGAGTGTAACCGTCATGGCCAGAGCCTGACCTGTAACTGTTGCAATTGCAGCTCCTGCAATTCCCATCTTCGGAGCTCCGAAAAGTCCAAATATGAGAATAGGGTCCAGTATGATGTTGGTAACGGCGCCCGTAAGGCTCGTAATCATCGGCGCAACCATGTTTCCCGTGGATTGAAGCACCTTCTCCAGGGAAATCTCCACCATGATGAAAAGGCTGGCGCAGGTTACTATTCTCATGTATGTAACGCCGCCGTCGAATATTTCAGGATCGCTTGTGTATGCCTTCATGAAAGGCACCGTAAGGAAAAGTCCAACTATAAGGAAGATTATATAGTTAAATACAGCTATTCTCACGCTGGTGCTGGCAGCCTTGTCAGCCTCTTCGAATCTCTTGGCTCCAAGTCTTCTGGCTATGAGTGAGTTTACGCCTACTCCGCTTCCCACGGCAAGAGCCGTTATCAGCATCTGAACAGGCATGACCAGCGAAACCGCAGTAAGAGCTTCCTGGCTTATCATAGCTACGAATATGCTGTCCACAACGTTATAGAGAGCTGAAATCAGCATAGAAAGAATCGCAGGCCATGCCATGGAAGCGAGGAGCTTCCCTACGGGAGCCGTACCCATCTTGTTTTCCTCGTGAACTTCAGGCTGGCTGTGGTCTGCCGCAGTTGTCATAATTTCTTTGTTTTCAGTCATTCAATCACTCCTATCTCGCATATTTTCCCCCTGCGGGGACATTTTCTATAACTTAAAAAATCCAGGCCTGAAGCAATTAGAAATCACATCAAGCCTGTACTTCTGTAGTCACAGTTACGGGTAGGTCTGTAAGCCGGGTTCTGTATTAGACAATCATCTATCTGAGGCGAAACATTGCTGCTCGCTCGTGCGGTCCACCTGTCGGGCAGCGACGGGCCGCCGCCTTATATAGCCCATTTCGACCTTGCTCCGGATGGGGTTTACACGGCCGCCATGTCTCCATGACGCCGGTGAGCTCTTACCTCACCATTTCAACCTTACCACAGCATTACCTGTTTCGGCGGAATGTTTCTGTTGCACTTTCCCTATGGTTACCCACGCCGGACGTTATCCGGCATCCTCGCCCTGTGGAGCCCGGACTTTCCTCATGACCCGGGTACCCCCTGATCACGCGATTGTCTGGCCTGCCCATAACTATATAATTTTATCATAAAACTTCATTTTGTTCCACACCGAAAATGAAATTTTAGAAGAATGTTTGTCTGTTTTTTGTATATTCATCAATTATAAATTGAATTTTAATTCTTTAATTCCTTATGCTTTCGCACAGCCTCCGCTATCCTTTCAAGCCCTGTCTTAATTACAGACCTTGGCATCGCAAGATTAAGTCTGATGCATCCCTTTGCATTTCCAACAAAAAGTTCATCTCCGCCTTCAAGGAGAACTCCGGCGTTGTTCGCAAAGAACAACGGCAGATCGTCCACGTCCGGGAGAACTTTGCTCATATCAACCCATGCAAAATAAGTTGCTTCCGGTATTTCAAATACCGCTTCCGGTATGTGCTCATTAAGAAAGCTTTTCACCAATAAGAAGCTTTCATCTATGTAGCTTTTCAGTTCTTCCAGCCAGTCTCCTCCTTTTTCGTATGCAGCCTTATGAGCAGCAATGGAAAGAGGATTTGCAGCGCCTATGTTTTTGTCTCTGTCCTGAAATCTCTGTCTTTCCTCATCACTGCGGATTATAATATTGGAAAACATCAGGCCTGCCAGGTTGAACGTTTTACTTGCTGACATAGTAGTTATGAGTTTTTCATAATCAGGCATAACTTTACCCATCGGAATATGTTTAAGTCCCTTACGTATGAGGTCGCAGTGAATTTCATCAGATACTATCCACAGATCATTTTTTTCAACAATCTCAGCAACCTTTTCAAGTTCATCTTTTGTCCATATCCTTCCAGCAGGATTGTGAGGATTGCACAGCATTAGCATTTTCACTTCAGAGTCCGAAGCCTTTCGTTCCAGATCTTCAAAGTCTATTTCATATCGGCCATTTTCTCTTTTTAGCTCAGACGTTACAAGCTCGACACCGTTGTATTCGCAGGCGTGAAGGAAAAATCCATATGCTGGAGTCATCGTAAGAACTTTTCCATCTTTTGGCACAAGATCCTCTACCAGTTGATACAGCGCCGGAATAACTCCAGGAGAAAATACCAGATGATCCTTCTCAAATGTCCAGTCATACCTGCTGGAGCACCAGTTCCTCAATGCATCATAGTATCCGGGATCATAGACCATAGTGTATCCCAGTATTCTGCGATTCACCCTGTCAATAATGGCCTGACGGATCTCAGGAGCTACTGCGAACTCCATGTCTGCAACCCACATCCTTACGAATTCATCATCTGCATAAGGAAATACCTTTTCCGGCCCGCACTTGAAGATATACGGCCTCCATCCTTCCACGTTTTCAGAATTAGTTCCTCTTCTGTCGATAATTTCATCAAAATCGTACTTCATTTCTACCTCCAAAATACTTTCGACACTAATTTTATAACCTGCCTAGTTCCGGCCTGTTTTAATAACTTCTATAGTTTCATACTTTCCTTTACATCTTCGGCAAAGGCTTCATTGAGTCGTTTCTGTATCTTTATGTAGCAAAGCATCTCATCCTCAGATATTCCTTCCAGCATATGATATGTCCTCGAATAACACTTCTCCTCAAAATCGTGATGCTTTTCGTATATCTTCATGCCTTCTTCTGTCAATGCAAGATTATATATACGGCTGTTTTCAGGATTTCTTTCCTGAACCACCCACCCCTTCTTCTTCAGCTTTCTTACAAGCTGTGAACATGCACTGGGACTTTTATGAAATATTTCTGCAATGGATTTTCCTGTAATTCCCGGATAATCACCTATGATTTTTATCATCTGTGATTCCGCCTGAAACAGGACGATGCCGTTGTAATCATGAAGAAGAGAATCATATTCTTCTATGAGATCTACTCCTTTATCCAGTTCCTCTATGACACGACAGAAAACCTCATATCTATTATCTTTTATCATTACGTATCACCATTTTTATATGATTAATGTGCTTAATCTTTAAGCTGCTTAACTGTATGCTAAAAGTATACTGCCTGTATTCTGATATGTCAATTATATTTAATTTATTTACAGCTGATTTTAAAGTATTCCGTTCATGCGAATCCCACTCTGCGCCATTCTGTGATAAAATATCCGAATAAGGAGGACATATCGATGAGTATTAAATGCGACATGCTCGAATTCGCCGGGCAAAACACGCCCTGCTACATATACGAAAAATCCCTTATTACCGAAAGATGCAGGGCTCTTAAGGCTGCCATACCCGAAGCCCGTTTTCTCTATTCCGTAAAGACAAATCCTTTTGCGCCCGTATTAAAGGCAGTATCTTCTGAAGGCTTTGGTGCAGACGCCGCTTCATCAGAAGAAGTTTTTAAAGCTGTGGACGCCGGTATCTTGCCGGAAAACATATACTATTCAGCTCCCGGAAAGACCCGCGAGGATATAAGGAAGGCTTTGGGAAAATGCGTCTTCATAGCCGACAGCCTTTCCGAACTTAAAACGCTGAACGAGTATGCAAAGGAAAGAGGCGAAACCTTAAGCGCAGGATTAAGGATAAATCCCCTTTTTTCCATGGAAGGAGCTAATCCTTCCTCCAGCAAATTCGGCATAGACGAAGAGCTTATCTCATCCGCTGCCTTTGACTTTCCATGCCTTAAGATTTCCGGAATTCACATTCACCTGAAATCCCAGGTACTTAATGCCGATACTCTGTGCGCCTACTACGAAAACTGCTACGATCTGGCGGAGCGGGTCAGCCGCCTTCTGAATACGGATTTAAAGTTTATAAATTTCGGAAGCGGAATCGGAACCGTCTACGATGGCGCCTGCGAAAATCCTCTCGACCTTGAAATAATCGGCCATACGTTTAAGAAACTCGCAGAGAGAAACCGTAAAAGCCTTGGCGCGGAATTTCTCCTTGAAACGGGCCGCTTCGTAACCTGCAACGCCGGCACATATTTTACAAGAATTATCGACAGAAAGGTTTCCCGGGGCCGGACTTACCTCATAGTGGAAGATGCTGTAAACGGTTTTCTCAGGCCGGCAATTGCAGAGCTTCTCCGTCAGTGTCTGGGCTCGTTTCCTTCCGGGGGACTGGAGCCTTTCTACACTTCCGCGGCCCAGTGCACATTTACCATTCCGGGAAAAACGGGGCAGACAGAAAAAGTGGATATAGCGGGAAACCTGTGCACGCCTCTTGACGTTATGGCCCGGGACATCGAGCTTCCCCGGGGAGAAGCGGGAGATATAATTGCAGTTTCAAACGCCGGAAGCTACGGCTATACCCTGTCTCCACTGCTGTTTTCATCTCACGGGGCCCCGAAGGAATTCATGTGGGAATAGGCTTGAAGATTTTGTTTTTAAAAACAATATTTTTAGTTCTATCTTGTTGACAGACTACAATATCGGCGTTAATATAGTACTGTATTTGAGTAAGACAACTTAATGATAAGAACTATTTTACGAAACGAGGTAAAGACCCATGAAACATGAATTTCCGGTTACGTTAACCAAGACACCTAAGACAAAGCCTGCAGCCAAAGGCCTGAGATTCGGTACCGAATTCACAGATCACATGTTCATCATGGACTACGATGATGAAAAAGGCTGGAACAACGGACGTATCGTTCCTTACGGACCTATCGAGCTGGATCCTGCATCTGTGGTTTTACATTACGGTCAGGAGATGTTCGAAGGACTTAAGGCATATAAGACAGATAAAGGCGTAGTTCAGCTGTTCCGTCCTTACATGAATGCAAAGCGTACCAACAACACCAACGACAGACTCTGCATTCCGCAGATCGACGAGGATCTCTTCGTAGACGCCATAAAGGCTCTCGTGGCAGTTGACAAGGACTGGATACCTGAAGGGGAAGGAACCGCCCTCTACATAAGGCCTTTCATATTCGGAGATGAGGCTTTCCTCGGCGTAAGACGTTCCAGAACCTACAAGTTCATGATAATCTTAAGTCCGGTAGGCCCCTACTTTGAAAGCGGCCTTGCACCTACCAAGATGTACGTGGAAGACGTTTACGTAAGAGCTGTCAAAGGAGGCACCGGAGAGGCAAAGTGCGGCGGAAACTACGGCGGAAGCCTGAAGGCTCAGGAAATAGCCCATGAAAAGGGATATGAGCAGATTCTGTGGCTGGACGCATACGAGCAGAAGTACATAGAGGAAATAGGCTCCGCAAACGCATTTTTCGTAATCGGCGACGAAATCGTAACCAGCGAGCTCAACGGATCCATTCTTCCGGGAATCACCAGAGACTCCATCATCGCTCTCTGCAGAAAGAAGGGCTATAAGATTTCCGAAAGAAAAATCTCCATCGACGAACTGGAAGACGCATACAGAAAAGGCCAGCTGAAGGAAATGTTCGCATCCGGTACGGCAGCCATCGTATCCCCTGTGGGAGAACTTCTCTACAAGGGAGAGCACATGATAATAAACGACAATAAGATAGGCCCTGTTGCCCAGGAGATGTACGATACCATTTACGGCATTCAGACCGGAAAGATCGAAGACTTCATGGGATGGACCGTACCTGTGGAATAATTGGAGAAAGCTATGAAATATTCACTCGATACTCTGAGTGACAGACTTGGCGCTCTCGCCCTTTTCAGAGGTATTCTCAAAACCGAAGTTATTGAGAAGCTCATAAAGCTTATAGGCAGCGATCGTAAAAACCCCGGAGACTTTTACAGTCTTTGGGGTAGTTTTGCGTCAGCCCTCTACGCTGAAGGCGGAGACCTGGGTCTGCTCGTCAAAGAGTCAGTATTAAACGACAAAAATCCGTATATCCTGTCAAAGCTCAAAGGTGAGAAGGTTCCCGCTCCCATTGATGAAGCCCTCAAAACCGAGCTTGACGTTCTTTCAGCCGTAACGGAAATCACCCCTGAGACTGTTTTAGCGTCGTGGAAATCGGAAGGCCTTTCAGGATGGGATTCTTCGCCTAGCGATCTTTCATCAGATTACAGCGACATGCTGTCCACCCTTTCAACTTTAGGCTTCGGGCTTTACAGAAAGTATCACGCCTTTAAGGTTAAGGACGGCAAAATAGTTCCCATAAAGCATCCTGATCACCAGAGCCTTGATTCCCTGTACGGCTATCAGAAGGAACGGGCCAAAATCCTTGCCAACACGGAGGGCTTCGCTAGAGGCCTGCCAGCATCCAACGTCCTTCTCTACGGAGATGCCGGCACGGGAAAATCCTCCACTATCAAAGCATGCGCATGGGCCTGCCACGACAAAGGCGTCCGCCTGGTGGAATTCGATAAGAGAGAGCTCAGAAACATGCCCGACGTAATAGAAAGACTTTCGTATCTGCCTCTTAAGTTCATATTCTACATCGACGATCTGAGCTTTGCAGCAGGCGACGACAGCTTCTGCGAGCTTAAGGGCATCCTTGAGGGGAGTGCGGCCACAAAGCGTGAAAACGCGGTAATCTACGCTACCAGCAACAGGCGTCATCTGGTTCAGGAAACCATGGAATCGAGAATGGGAAGCGACATACACTTAAGCGACACCCTTCAGGAGACCATGAGCCTATCCGCCCGCTTTGGCCTTACCGTAACCTTTTCAAAGCCTGAAAAGGACACTTATCTGGATATAGTGCGGCATCTTGCCAGGGAATACGGCATTGAAATGGATGACGGCGAGCTATGCACAAAGGCTGAGGCCTTTGCCATCAGGAGCCAGGGAAGAAGCCCGAGAACGGCAAAGCAGTTCGTGCAGCTTCTCACCGTCGGAATTTAAAATCAGAGGTTTGCCATGAAGACTTATCCTGCAGAAAGCCCGGAAGGCAGAATTACCGGGATAATAAAATCCAAAATCGAGGAACTTGACAGAAAGGATCTGTTCAGAGAGCCTGTAGTGTCGTTTTCCTCGGCTCTTGACGCCAGGTTCTACGATCTTAAGCACATAATAGGACCGTGGCACAGACTTCCTTCCGATTTTGTCGAAAATGCAGAGAGCGTAATCAGCTACTACGTACCTTTTACCAGGGAGCTCGCAGAGGAGCCCCTTAAAAGCGACATGGTCTCCGAAAAATGGAGCCAGGCTTACATAGTCATAAACGCATACTTTAACGACATAAACGAAGCGGTATGCGATTTTCTCAAATCCGAAGGATTTGGCGCCTCGCCTATTCCTTCCACCCACACCTATGAGAAGGACGATCTTCACTGCTTCTGGTCCCACAGAAGCGCAGGAGTCATCGCAGGCCTTGGATCCTTTGGCGCCAACAATCTGGTCATAACGGACAAAGGTTCTGCCGTCAGGTTCTGCACCGTGATAACCAGCGCCGTTTTAGAGCCCTACAGCGGCCCATATACCGAAAGATGCCTGAGAAAGCAGGGAAATGACTGCTCCCTCTGCTATGACGTTTGCCCTGTTAAAGCTTTAAGCGACGGAGAGTTTAAAAAGTTCACATGCCAGGAGCTCCTCGACAGAAACGAAGAAGTGTTCGGCGCCGACGTATGCGGTAAGTGCATAAGCGTCTGTCCTCTGGCGTATATAGAATAATAGGAACTTAAATCAGCGTGCACCCTCTGCGCGCGCTGCCACTAAAATACCCCTGCCTTTCCTTTCGGATCGGCCGGGGTATTTTTCTGAAGTATTACGTTTTAAAAGACTATTCTGCTGACTCTTCCGCAGATTCCTCTTCAGCTATGCCCGCTACCTTCTGAGCATCTAAGAGAAGCTGGTTAATTTCATCCTCACTCATCTTGGAGAGAACATCGTTTATGAATGCAACAAGATCGGTATCGCCCTTCTTAACGGCTACGCAGTTTCCGTCGCTCTCGTATTCAATGCCTATGTCTACCATAACGAGATCCTCGTTCATAGCCTGATAGCCTGCTGCGATAACACTGTCAAGGAACACCGCATCCACTTTGTCGTTGAGAAGCTCGGTTACCATGTCGCCAACCTTTACCAGCTGAACCACGTTTTCCTCACCTGCTACATCGATAGCAAGAGGTACCTGGATTGCGCCCTTCTGAGCCGTTACCTTGTGACCTTCAAGGCTCTCCTTCGTGGTGTACTTATCGGCATCTTCCGCTCTTACGAGAACTACCTGGGATCCCTGGTAGTACTTATCAGAGAAGTCTACAGCCTTCGAACGTTCAGGGTCCGGAGTAAGGGAAGCCATTACCATATCGAAGTCACCGTTGTTAAGGCTTATGAGAAGCGAATCGAATGCCATGTCAACTACTTCAAGCTCTACTCCGAGAGAGTCGGCAACCTTCTGCGCGATAGCTATATCAAATCCTACGATGGTGTCCTCTCCGTCGATTTTAGTGTGGAACTCAAACGGCGGATAGTCTGCGGAAGTTCCCATAACCAGCTTTCCGGAATCCTTTATCTCCTGAATTCTCTCGCTGTTTTCAAAGTCCACTTCCGCCTCTGCATCTTTTCCGGCACTTTCATCTGTGGTCTCGTCGGAACTGCATGCTGCCATTCCCAGAACCATCAGCATGGACATGGCTATTGCTGCCACTTTCTTTAAAGTTACCTTTTTCATCGGTATTATCTCCTCTCTTAACAAATATCCTGTATCTTTACTTATGATTTATTACTCCCAGAGCGGCTTATCCCACATCTTTACGGTAGTTCCTATTCCCATCTCCTGAGCTTTGAGGAACAGCTTGTATCCAATCATGATATCCAGCGCTCCAAGACCCAGGGATGAGCAGTTTACGATCTGGCTGTCGTCCGTTCTTCCCGGCCAGGTTCTTTCCTGCCTTGTAAAGGTGAGCTACGGCCTTGCTGTCGTATGTTATTATCTGATCCCAGTAGTCTACTGCGATGATATCGCTTGCCATTACAGTCTCAAGGTCTGCTTCCATGCTTCCCATGTTTATAACGGTATCCCCCGGCTTCAGCCATGACTTGTCTATGAAAGGCTTTCTTGCAGTGGTTTCCGTGATTATAAGTTTCGTCTTTGCAGCTGCCGCCTTTGAATCGGTTACAGGGATTATTTCAACGTCATAAACGCCTTCGTAATCCTTCTTAAGTTCTTCAGCTTTTGCAATATCAAGGTCTGCGATGTAAAGGGTCTTAACCTGCGGAAGGGCTTCGCAAATTGCCATTACCATGGTTCTTCCGATTACGCCTGCACCTACGAGAAGGGCGCTGTCGCAGTCCTTAGGCGCCGTGTGCTTTGCAAATACACCTGCAACGGCGGAGGTTCTCATCGCGGTAATGAGAGTTCCATCCAGAATACAGAACGGAAGCACCGTCTCAGGATCGCTGAGGATGGTGATATCTATGCCGTAAGGGATTCCCGGAATCTGGCTGTTCTTCTTTGATTCCGCAGCCCACTTCGTTCCGCCGATGTTTACGTCTCCTCCGATGTAGCACGGCATGGAGTTAAAGAATGAATTCCAGTTTTCGCCGCTTCCTATAGGCATGCCTATGTGAGTCTTAGGCGGATTTATTACCTGTCCCTTTCCTAAGAGGGCGTATGTCTCTTCTACGGCGTCCAGGGTCATCTTCATGTCGAGAACGCCTGCCTTGATTACGTCTTCTTCCTGTAAGAATAAAATGCTAGGGTCGATTGAATGTAACATTGTTTTTTCCTCCTCAAATTATGATGCTATATCGTTATATCGTGTTAAGAACCTTCGACAGGAAATCCTGTGTTCTCGGGTTTTCAGGGTTTCCGAACACTTTGTCCGGGCTTCCTTCTTCCATTATGTATCCGCCGTCCATGAAGACGACTCTGTTTGCAACCTTCTGGGCAAATCCCATTTCGTGGGTCACTATGAGCATGGTCATGCCGTCGTCTGCAAGGTCTTTCATAACCTCCAGAACCTCTCCTACCATCTCCGGGTCAAGCGCCGACGTCGGCTCGTCGAAGAGCATCACGTCCGGATCCATGGCAAGAGCTCTGACTATGGCTATACGCTGCTTCTGGCCGCCCGAAAGCCTCGACGGGTACTCCCCTGCCTTATCTTCAAGGCCTACTCTCTTAAGAAGCTTCAAAGCCTTTTCCTGAGCGGTTTTTTCATCCTCCCCTTTCACCATGGTAGGCCCGATGGTGATGTTTTCCATTATCGTAAGGTGATTAAACAGGTTGAACTGCTGAAAAACCATTCCTATTTTCTGCCTCACGGCGTTAATGTCGGCGTCCTTTCCGCAGATGTCGTTTCCTTCGAATATGACCTCTCCGCTGTCAGGCTCGTCCAGCCTGTTTATGCATCTCAGGAACGTGGACTTTCCGCTTCCCGACGGTCCTATGATGGCGACTACCTCGCCTTTTTCCACCTGAAGGTCTATGCCTTTTAATACTTCGAGACTTCCAAAGCTCTTCTTAAGGTTTTTAACGTCTATGAGCACTTCCTTATTTTCTGTCACTTCTCTGAAGCCTCCTTTCGAATATGTTTATTCCCTTACCAAGCACTATGTTGAGTACGAGGTAAATTATCGCCGATATGTAGTAACATGGCAGCGGATTATATGTCGCTGTGATTACTATTCCGTTGTTATACATTATGTCGCCTACGCCCAGATACTGGATGATGGACGTTTCCTTAATCATGGTTACGAACTCGTTTCCTATGGCAGGAAGTATATTCTTAATGGCCTGCGGCATTATTATGTGAAGCATGGCCTGCTTCTGAGTCATTCCCAGGGATCTTGCAGCCTCGCCCTGACCGGAGTCTACAGCCTGTATTCCGGACCTTATAACCTCCGCCACGTATGCCGAAGAGTTTATGGAAAGAGCTATGGCGCACGGCAGAGCCCTGTCTAGAGCTACTCCCAGAAACGTAGTTTCCGGATACGGTATGAAGTCCGTCTGAAGGTACACGATATAAAGCTGTACTAGCATAGGCGTACCTCTTATCACCGTAACGTATATGCTGGCAAAACCGTGAAGAAGCTTGTTTTTAGACAGCTTCATAAAAGCTATGAGACATCCCAGTATGAAGCCGAAGAATACGGTGATGAGGGAAATCAGCACTGTAGTCCTCGCTCCTGCCAGGAAGTAATCGTAATAGTTAAGAAAAATATCAACCATTCGCTTAAGTAGCCTCCTTGTACTTTTTTTCATCTCTTTGTTTTGACAGGCTAATTATAAATCATATCGTATCTTTATGCAACACCTTTTTCGAATATTTTTTTGTTTTTTTGTAAAAAAATTCACAGAGCCTTTTTCATCTCTGTGAATTCCATATAAACTTCCTTGTCTACTCCTTTTTAAATCCTTCTCCCACCACTTCGTTTGATTCCATGATGATTATAAAGGCGCCCGGATCTATCTCTTTGACAAGGGATCTTATGGCGAACATCTGCTTATTGCTGCACGCGCACATTACCACGTCCATCTCCTCTTCGGAGTAGCTACCCTGAGCCTTTATGAACGTACATCCCCTATCCGTCTCTTCATTTATCTTCTCTGCCACCTCTTCGGCTTTTCTCGTCACTATGAGAGTCATCTTGCCGGCGGATAAGCCGTACATTACCTTATCCATTACAGTTGACATGATGAAGCTTATTATCATGCCGTATATGAGGTTTTCAATCTGCCTGGAAACGGCCAGCGTTCCCGCTATTATTATCAGAGCCTCCAGCGCAAAGGAAATCCTTCCTATGGTAAGGTGAGGTTTTAACTTCTTCACGGACATTATGACAAAGTCTGTACCTCCCGTGGAAGAATTTCTCATGTAGATTATGCCGTATCCGAAACCGGAAAGAACGCCTGCACATATTGCGGCCAGCATCCTGTCTCCCGTAAACAGAGGAAACATGGGAGAAATGGTATCTATTATAACAGAAGTTATTATTATGGTTCTTATGGAGTTGAAGAAGAAGCGTCTCCCCAGAAACTTATAGCACAAGAGGGCGATAGGAACGTTGAGAACCATTGACGATATACCTATGGGAATGTTGAACAGATGGTAGAATATCAGCGCGATTCCGCTTATTCCCACCATGGGAAATTCCAGAGCAACCGTGAAATTGTACGTTCCGAAGCCTATGAGAAGGCCTCCCGCTATGTCTGCCAGCAGATCAAGTCCCAGACCTGAAACTTTATTTTTCAAACTATGCACCTCCAAAAAACAGATAACTTATCCATTGTTTTTCCACTTATAAGGACGGCCGCTAAGGGCCGCCCTGTGATTTTTTTAAATCCGTTTTACAAAATGTCCGCCTACATGGGTACCTTCAGAGAATATTACGAAAGCACCCGGATCCTGTTCCTTTACTATCTGTTTCACCACAGGCTCTTCGTACTTGTTCACCACAGTGAGCATTATCTCGGTACCCGTTCCCGTATACGCTCCGAAGCCTTCCCAGCAGGTGACTCCCCTGCCTATCTTCTCCATTATCATATCGCGGACGTTCTTTTCCTTTGATATTATTATGCAGGTGACATTGATGTTCTGGGAGTGGGTTCTGTCCACAGCCAGCATCTGTACCGCAGAATATATTATGGAATATATTGCAACCTGAATGTTGAAAAGATATGCGCACACGCAGTAGGTTATTATGTTTATGATCAGGTTTACCCTTCCGACGGAAAATCCGTCGAACTTTTTAAGAAGATAAACGCCTACCACATCCAGACCGCCGCTGCATCCTGAGCTTCTAAGGGTAAATCCCAGGGATACGCCGCCTATGAGCCCGCCTATAATGCAGTTTGTCAGCATGTCGTCTACTATAGGCTCCGCAGGAGGTTTTAAAAACGTCATGAATACGGTCTGCGCTACGACGAACAGCAGAGTCTTTGCAAAGAAGTTCTTCGATATGGTCCTGAACGCCACCACGAAAAGAGGAACATTTATTGCGAAGTTTATGATACCCGCTACGTCCGTATCACCTGCCACAGATCCTCCTGCCGCCCTTTCCAGAAGGGTTCTCAGTATTTGCGCTATACCGAGTACTCCGCCGTTGTAGAGGCCCATGGGAACCACGAAGGTATTTACGCACAGGGAAAACGTAAATGCACATATCACCACCGTTACGTATTTCCTTGCTTCCTTCTTTACGGACGGTTTTGTCATCTCATCGCTCTCGGGAATCAGCTCTTCACTCATGTCTCTCATCTCCCTTATCTCCCATACCTTACAGCAGTCTTCCTATACGTCTTCTTGTCATATCCTCGCCCATTATCTGCTGAATGGTCCACACGTCAGGAGACTGGGCCCGTCCCATGAGGGCGATTCTTATAACAGTGCTCACGTGGCCTACGTGACCTTTGTACATATCCGGATTCTTTTTGAAATCTTTCGGCTTTGCCGCATACCCCAGCTCCGTTGCGATTCCTCTGATTTTGTCAAACCATGCGCTCTGGTCGTCGCCGTGATCGTAAGTATCAAGATATCTTTTAAGTATCTCCTTCTGATCCTCTTCGCTTACCTCCACCGGCATTTCATCCTCCGTCTTAAAAAGATCATCGAAGAAGTAGCTTATGGAATCCACTATCTGTCTGGCATATATGAGATCCTTTCGCGGTTTGGCGTCGTTTCTTCCAAGGTCGAGAATCTTCTCCACGTAATCTCTATCGCTGAATATTCCCTTAAACTCCGGAGCAAACTCCTCGGCCCACGACTTCAGAAAATCGTAGAGAGATGAGGCCGGAATCCTAAGGAGTACGTCCTTGCTTACGTCGTTGAGCTTGTTAAGGTCAAACAGAGCGCCGGAATTGCTCATCTTCTCCGTCGTAAATTCAAACTCGTCTATATCCGCATCGGGATGTTCCATCCTCCACTCCTCGAAGTTGGAATTAAGGATTGTGAGAAGGTACTCCCTTACAGCAGCAGGATGATAGCCCTGATCTCTGTAATAGGTCAGGGAAAGTTCAGGATCCTTTCTCTTTGAAAGCTTTCTCTTGTTTCCTTCTTCATCCAGCTTCATGAGCTGAGCCGTGTGGCAGTATACCGGCATATCCCAACCGAGCTTTTCAAAGAGCTCCACGTGTATAGGAAGGGATGAAAGCCACTCCGCGCCTCGAACGACGTGAGTGGTTCTCATAAGATGATCGTCCACCACGTGGGCAAAGTGATAAGTCGGAATTCCCGTAGCCTTGAGGATCACCACATCCTGAAAGTTCTCGGGAACTTCAAGGATTCCTCTTATAGCGTCGTTTACCTTAACACGCCTTATGTCATCTCCTGTAGCACTGCTGTCGCCGTCTGAGCGAAGCCTTACCACATATGGCTGACCTTCCCCTATTCTCTTTTCAGCTTCTTCCGGAGTTATATCCCTGTATCTTGCGTATTTTCCGTATATCCCCGGATTCAGCTTTTCCGCTTCCTGGCCTGCCCTTATTTCGGCGATCTCATCTTCTGTGAGAAAGCACGGATAAGCCTTGCCTTCGGCCACCAGCTTCTTCGCAAAGCACTTGTATATTTCCTCTCTGTGGCTCTGGGTATAGTCGCCGTAATCCCCGACATCGCCGTTTAATGTAGCTCCCTCATCGAAGTTTATTCCGAAAAATCCCAGTGAGTCTATTATGGTCTTAACGGCTCCCTCGACGTATCTCTTATCGTCGGTGTCCTCTATCCTAAGGTAGAAAACGCCTCCCGACTGGTGAGCCAGCCTTTCGTCCACAAAGGCTCCGTAAAGGTTTCCCAGGTGAATGAATCCCGTCGGGCTTGGCCCCAGCCTCGTTACCTTTGCCCCTTCAGGGAGATTTCTCTCAGGGTACATCTTTTCATATTCT
>CASFAX010000044.1 GCA_949292945.1 uncultured Bacillota bacterium
ACGAGGCTGTGGCCGTAAAGCAGAGCATGTCTGTGTTCCTTTCCATAATGATCGGAATGATTTCTGCCATAGCGCCAATAGTGCTCTACGTTTTCGTCGTGAGAAAGACCAGCATCGACGCAGGAGTCTACGTGCTCATGGTCGCGGCGGTGTTCGGTGTTCTTTCGGCCATCCTCTATGCCGCTGTCAAAAAGCAGGGCGTGAAGATGTGGAACGAGATGGCAGGCTAACCGGTGCCGCTGCGAAGGCCTGTTAGAGGACGATGCAGTCGAATCTAGTATTGCCGCCTTTTATGGAATATGACGGCTTAACGCCTGCAAGATAAGGCCCCTTAGCGGGCCTTTTAATTATTATCCTGAGAGGCCTGGCCGACAGGGCCGCATCTAACAGCGCCGTTTCGTCCTCCGCGGGGCTTTCCAGCTGCTGAAGCAGCTGGAACTTTTTCTTTATTAGACCGGATTTTTGCCTTATCGGAAACATGGGATCGAGAAGAATAAGGTCAGGCGAAAAAGCCAGATTTCTCATAGCAGAGATGCTGTCTTCGCAGTGGAGCACCATCCGCGCTGCCGCGTTTCTGATTACCTCATGTTCAGAATCAAGGGCCCGGCTTACCGCATCTTTTAAAAGAGCTGCTATATCATGGTTTCTTTCGTACATGTGGACGGTAAAACCTGCCGATGCAAGGAGCATGGAATCTTCGCCCAGTCCTGCCGTTGCATCAACAGCTACAAGGGGATGGTCTGCGTTTTTAAATCTGGCAGCCTTTACGACGATTTCACTGTTCAGGTTGGAAGGTCTCAGCCTTGGCAGCATATCCTCAAAATCCGGCAGCAGGGTCAGATCGCCTGACATAAGACAGAGACCGTTATCCGAGTGAAACAAAACGGGTTTTTCGACTATAGGTTCAGCCATGGTGAGTTCCTTTCACAGCACATAACATATTATATGCTAATAGATGTCAATTTTTTCACTAAATCGCAAAGTGTATATCAATAGGTGTTCGATGAGAAGCCGGTTCTGCGCCGTTTACATCGAACACTCTTTCGATGTTTAATTGATTTTCGCGTTCTACATCGAACTTTTGCCGGCGAGGACAGGGATTATCCGAAGATTTGTTCGATGCCGGAAGCATTTTAAGGTTTTGAGGTCGAAGAACCGTTCGACCTGTAAGGAAAAATCAGGGTTTCGCATCGAAAGGAAGGGATAGACAGGACATTCTGGCATGTTGTAAGGAAAACCCGGCGGAAATATTCCGCCGGGTTTTCCTTTGTCAAAAGGATAAGCGATTCTACTTTTATGATGAAGTATTCGTTTTTGATAAATAAACCGGCTGGTTATACCAGTTCTCCTCTGTCAGCCTTTTCCTGTTCTTCCGGAGTCATCTTAGTGCAGGTGATCTTAGGGAATGCCATCAGGAAGGATACCAGCGGCATGATGTAGTTGAATACAGCCCATGGAATCCATGTTATAGGATCTATTCCGAGAGTGGACTGAATATATACACCGCAGGTGTTCCATGGAATGAGGCACGATGTTACAGTTCCTGCTGACTCGAGAGCGTTGGACAGGCACTTAGGGTGTATACCCATCTGTCTGTATGCAGGTGCGAACATTCTTCCCGGTACCAGGATGGAGATGTACTGCTCAGGCATTACTGTATTGGAAACGATGCAGGTAAGCTCGGTTGCTCCGATGAGAGCAGGACCGCTGTGGATGTACTTCAGGAGTCTGTTTACGATAGTCTCCAGCTGATGAGTACCTTCCATGATACCACCGAACATCATAGCCATTACGGTCATCAGTATGGAGGAAGCCATATTCATGAGACCGCCTGTGGAAAGCAGCGAATCGAGGGATTCGATTCCTGTTGCCATTATGAATCCGTTTCTTGCGATGGAGAGGATGTCTCCAAGGTTTGCTCCAACGTGGTCTACTACCATCTCGCCCAGGTCGTTTTCAGCGTAGATTGCCAGGTTGCCCTGGAATATAGGAGCAAGGATAGCTCCAACTACTACACCTAAGGTGATGCCAGGAATTGCAGGCATCTTGAATGCGATGGCAAGTATTACTACCAGTGGAGGCAGCAGCAGTACAGGGTTGATGTTGAAAGATGCACCGAGACCGTCGATGAGGATGTCGGCCTGTGATGTGTCAACATTTCCGGAGGTTGCGTGCATGAAACCGTATACTGCAAAGAATATGAGAGCGATAGCATAGGCAACTGCCGTAGCCTTGATCATGTACTTAACGTGAGTGAACACGTCGGTACCTGCCATGGCCGGAGCCAGGTTGGTGGTGTCAGACAGCGGCGACAGCTTGTCTCCGAAGTATGCACCTGCCAGGATTGCGCCGGCAGTAGGGCCCAGAGGCATTCCCATACCCTGAGCGATACCCATGAGAGCAAGTCCCATGGTTCCCATAGTTCCCCAGGAAGTACCTGTTGCAAGGGAAGTTATGGAACAGATGAGAACGGCTGCTATAAGGAATACCGAAGGTGATAACAGCTTAAGTCCGTAATAAATCATAGTCGGGATGGTTCCGGACAAAATCCATATTCCTACCATCATACCTACGATACAGAGAATGAGGATGGCCTGCATAGCCATTGAAATTCCGTGTATCATCATGCCTTCGATATCCTGCCACTTGTATCCTATTTTCATGGATACGAGAGCGGCGATGATAACGCCTACGAACATAGGAATGTGAGGGTCAACTCCGTAGACGATGATGCCTACTGCCATAACCACTACTATTCCTAAGAATGAGATAATAGCTTCATAAAGGTGCGGAGCTCTTACTTCCTCCGGCATGGAGGCGAGCTCTGCATCGTCGACCGATTTAACCACTTCGGCCTCGCCCTTCAGTTCCGCATCAGGAACGACTTTTTTCTTGTCATCCATAACTGAAGTTCTCCTTTCTTATAATTAAGTTAAAGTAGAAAAAAACTTATCTTTCGAAAGTATAACATATTCTGAACAAGGATACAATGATAATATATAAAATAAGCTGAAAATTCTCACCATGATCCGCCGCAAAGCCTTTAATACCAACGGAAAAGGCGAAATAAAAATTTTGCTGAAATGGTCGCCGCAAGATGGTATAATACTAGGCGAATCGAGTTTTCGGAGGAAAAACCATATGGCACAGTTATACTACAGATACAGCACTATGAACGCCGGAAAGTCCATCGAACTTATAAAGGTAGCGTATAACTACGAGGAGAGGGGAAAGACGGTAATGACCCTTACTCCTTCCGTAGATGACAGATTCGGAGAGGGAATAATAACGTCCAGAATAGGTATACAGCGTGAGGCCATAGCCATAAGCGACGATACCAACATACTGGAGCTCTTCATAAGGGAAAACGAAAAGCACCCCATAGACTGCGTCCTGGTGGACGAATGCCAGTTTCTTAAGAAGCATCACGTTCTGGAGCTGGTGGAAATAGTGGACAGCTTTGAGGTTCCCGTCCTTGCCTACGGACTTAAGAACGACTTTAAAAACGAACTTTTCGAGGGTTCATACTACATGCTCGTATATGCAGATAAAATAGAAGAGATAAAGACCATCTGCTGGTGCGGAAGAAAGGCGACCATGGTTGCAAGGCTGGTGGACGGCAAATTCGTCAAACAGGGCGAACAGGTTGTAATAGGCGGAAACGACATGTACATCTCCCTTTGCCGCAAGCACTATAACGATGGCAGGCTGGGGCCGGACAAGTAAACTCATGGACAGGGTAAGAAAAGAAATTTTAAGGACCATAGAAGAATACGATCTTATAGAAAAAGGACACCATGTAATACTGGGTCTCTCCGGAGGCCCTGATTCTGTGTGTCTTTTTGACATTCTGGAAAGGGAGCGGACAAAGGGTGAATTCACCTTGTCTGCCGTTCACGTAAATCACATGCTTCGTCCGGGCGATGCGGAAAAAGACCAGGCTTATGTGGAAAATCTTTGCAAGGCACGGGGCGTCAAACTTACATCCTTTGTCGTAGACTGTCACAGAGAGGCCGAAAAAAGAGGGATGACCGATGAAGAGGCCGGAAGAGTCGTAAGATACGAAAGCTATGCAAAGGCCGCAGTGAAATCAGGCATCCCCCGGGAAAGGATAAGAATAGCCGTAGCCCAGAATGCTGACGATCAGGTGGAAACGGTTCTTTTTCGCCTGATGAGAGGGTCAGGCACCGACGGACTTTCGGGCATGAGCTTTTTCAGGCTGGATGAATGGGGAAACGGGATTATAAGGCCCCTTTTAAGGGTAAGAAAGAAAGACATAGTGGAATACTGCCGTGAAAAGGGACTCGAGCCCTGCATAGACCGCACCAACAGCGAGACTGAGTACACGAGGAACAGAATCAGGCACATGCTCATTCCGTTTATGGAGGAAAACTTCAACGAAAACGTTGCGGAGGCAGTGCTCAGGCTTTCGGAAGCAGCGTCGGGAGACAGGGACTACTTTAGAGCAGAAGCAGCCAAGTTCATGGAGGAACACACCGTTTCGGAAAGCTGCGGCAGAGTAGTTATAGATGGAAAGGCTTTGAGAGACATTCATCCCGCCCTGCGAAGACGGGTGATGGCGGCAGCCTGCGCGAGGGCCGGCCTGAAGCAGGACCTTAACTTCATCCACTACAGAGCTCTTGACGGAATTTTAGAAAGCGACAGCCCGTCTGCCAGGGCCGATCTTCCCCACGGGTTTTACATGTGCAGAATTTACGGTGATGTAATGTTTGCGTCGGAAACCGCTGAAGGTAATGGAAAGGAGACCCGCTTCAGCCCGTGCGCCTGCGACTATGAAAAGGCCGCGGAAGTTTTTGGAGACGGCTGGGAGACGCGGGTCGTGACCCGGGAGAGAAGGCCTGGCGATTTTATAAGGATAAAGGGCGGCGGCAGAAAGAAGGTTCAGGATCTTCTGGTCGATATGAAGGTGCCGAAGGCTTTCAGGGACAGAGTCAGAGTCACCGCCTGCGGAAGCGAGGCGCTGGCCGTAGTGACAGACGACAAAACCGTCAGGTACACGGCCATGTACAAGCCTGATGAGTCCACAAAAAAGGTCATTTATGTTGAAATCAACACGGTGATATGATACAATTATAAGACTGTTTTGTGCGACAGAACAAATTCCTTAGGCGAAAAATTGTAACTTATTATACAGGAGGAAAAACTCACATTGAAGAAGTTTGCTAAGAATATAACCATATATCTGGTGATCTTTGCGGTAATCGTAGTTGCCGCGCTTTTCTACAGGGGTACGGGGGATGCTGAAATGAGGCAGGTCACCTTTTCAAAGTTCACCGATTATCTCGCTGAGGAACAGTTTTCTCAGATAAATATAACCGACACCAAGCTTACAGGCGTGCTTAAGCAGAGCCAGAAGGAAAAGGAAAGCGGAGCTTCCGAAGAGGTGGTTTACGCCTACGCTCCGTATCTTACGGAGATAAGCTACCTGGAGCAGACGTACATTTTCCCGCAGATGGAAGCCGGAACTCTGGAGGTTGAAACCGACACGCCGAAGTCCACTTCCGTAATCCTCAGTCTGCTTCCTACCATAATCATGGTAGTGGCTCTGGGATTCTTGTTCTACCTGATGATGAATCAGGGAGGAAACGGCAAGGCTTTCTCCTTCGGCAAGAGCAAGGCAAGGCTTTATAAAGGCGACGGCAAGCGAATCACGTTTGACGACGTTGCAGGCCTGAAGGAAGAAAAGGAAGAGCTGATGGAAATTGTGGATTTCCTGAAAGACCCTAGAAAATACAGAGATGTAGGAGCAAGAATACCAAAGGGAGTTCTTCTTGTAGGCCCTCCGGGAACGGGAAAGACATACGTTTCCAGAGCGACGGCCGGAGAAGCCGGGGTCCCTTTCTTTACCATAAGCGGTTCAGACTTTGTGGAGATGTTCGTAGGCGTGGGAGCTTCCCGCGTACGTGACCTCTTTGATCAGGCGAAGAAGAACGCTCCGTGCATAGTGTTTATCGACGAGATTGACGCTGTGGGAAGAAAGAGAGGCGCAGGCCTTGGCGGCGGAAACGACGAGAGAGAGCAGACCCTGAACCAGCTCCTCGTCGAAATGGACGGATTCGGAGAAAATTCCGGAATCATAATCCTGGCAGCGACCAACAGACCTGACGTTTTGGATCCGGCCCTCCTGAGACCGGGCAGATTCGACAGGCAGATAGTAATAGGCGTTCCAGATGTAAAGGGACGTGAGGAGATAATAAGGGTTCATTCCAAGGATAAGCCTCTGGCGGAGGAAGTATCTCCTGAAATAATAGCAAGGCGTACACCTGGATTTACTCCTGCGGACCTTGAGAACCTTCTCAACGAAGCGGCTCTTATCACGGCCAGAAGAAACGGCCTTAAGATAAGGATGGAGGAAATAGAGGAGGCTACCACCAAGGTTATAGCAGGTCCTGCAAAGAAGAGCAGGGTTATAAGCGAAGACGAAAGAAAGCTTACGGCTTACCACGAAGCAGGTCACGCCATAGTTATGAGAAGCCTTCCTGGATCGGATCCGGTTCACCAGATTACCATCATTCCGAGAGGAATGGCTGGAGGATTCACCATGCAGCTTCCTGAAAAGGACAAGGCATACGAAACCAGAGGCAGCATGGTGAACGCCATAAAGCACCTTCTGGGAGGACGTGTGGCTGAGCTGCTCACTTTGGACGATATAAGCACGGGAGCCAGCAACGATATCATGAGAGCGACGGAAATAGCCCGCGACATGGTTACGAAGTACGGCTTCAGCGAGAAGATAGGCCCTGTAAACTACAGCAGCTCGGACGAAGTGTTCCTGGGAAGGGATTTCTCCACGAGACAGAACTTCTCCGAAAGCGTTGCATCTGAAATAGATCACGAAGTGAGAAGGATTATAGACAGCGCCTTCGACGAGACGAAGAAGATAATAAGCGAGAACCTTGATAAGCTGGAAAGAGTTGCGCAGGCGCTTCTTGCCGTGGAAACCCTTGACGGCGAACAGTTCGAGGCTCTCTACACAGGCGAAATAGACGCCGAAGGCCTGGCTGAGCAGGTAAGAGAGCAGGAAGAGAAGATAAGACAGAGAAACGCCGAAGAAGCGGCGGAAAACGAACGTATACGCAAGGAGGAAGAGGAAAGGCTGAAAGAGGAGCTGGCAAAGTACGACACTGACTATATGGGTGACGACGACAGCGTTCTCACCAAGCCTCTTACGGAAAGCTACAAGTACAGCCATCCTGAGGAAGAGGACGGGGAGACTTTAAGCGAACCTGATGAGACTCCTGACGGAGATAGTAAGAAAGATGACGATTCTGCGGACGGAAGGGATAGATAGGACGCGGAATCCGGAGGGAATTTGCAAATGAAGACTACTGTAGGCGATTGCCTGAAGCTTAGCGCTTTTAATCCGTCCATAGTAGCAGCGGGCAGACGCGGACTTTCAAACCGCGTCCGTTCCGTATCTGTAATGGATGCTACCGATTTAAAGACGGCTATCAATAACAACGGCGTCAGGGAGCAGATGGTGCTCACTTCATTTTACGGAATGAAGGGCAACGAGGCTCTGCAGACGGAGGTGGTCAGGGAGCTTGCTAAATGCGGAATAAGCGCTCTGGTGGTTTTCCATGCGAAAAACGGTATAACCGCGGCGGATGCCGATGTTCTGGAAGCGGCTGAGTCCATGGCACTTCCTCTCATACTGATTCCCAACGGAAATGACAGCCAGTATTCGGATGCCATAGAGCAGGTTATGGACAAGCTCCTCTACGGCGATAACTTTAAGAACAGCCTAATAAACAACACCATATATCACCTTTTGAACTTTGAAAAGTACACCAGCTTTCAGACGGCTTTGAGAGAGGCAGCCGTAAACAACGAGTTTCAGGCCGTGCTTCTCTCCAAGGACTTCAATCCCATACTGGTCATAGAGACGAGGCATAAGATAACCATCTCTGAGGCGGTGAGAAAGATTAAGGAGAGAAAGCCGGAGAAGTCGGGAATATATTCCATGGTGGACGTTGACGGCGTTCTCACCTACTGGGGAACCATAAACATAGGCCGCGAGAAGTACTTCATGCTCATCGTTGATAACGAGGATAACTATTCGGCCGGAGAGCTGACGAAGCTGGCGGAAATAATAGAGCTGGCGGCGGGAATGTGGAAATTCACCCCGGAAAGAGACGTTAAGGCGGAGTTTATCAAAGCCCTCATGAGGGGAAACAAGTCCCTCGCTTATTCCCTTAAAGATGAGATGAACGTGGACCCCGGGGCTATGGTAAGCGTGTTCTACGCAAAAGGCATAGACAACGAGCAGTGCCGCGATGCGGTCTCTGAGTTTGAGGACAGGGAAAAATATGAAGTGCTCAGGATCTTCGAGGGAGAAGAGACTTACGGCATCGTCATAAAAGAGGGAAAGGACGGCGACGACGGCAGCGGAAAGCTGACGTGCCTTAAGCTCTACGACAGGCTTAAGGAAGGAAACAAAGGCGTAAGGATATTCCACTGCACCGGAATAGACGGAATAGAAGGTGCAGCAGACGCATTCAAGCTCATTTCAGAAACGTGGACCTTCGTGGAAAGCGTGTTCCCTTATAAGAGAGTATTTACTAAATACGAACTCGTTCTGGCATCTAACTGCATCAACATCCAGGTGCAGGGAGGATATATAAAGAAGAATTACGTTGAGCTTCTGGAGCCTTTCAGCAAGGAAATGGGAGAGAACAAGTCCCGTCAGCTTCTGGATACTCTGGAGACCTTCGTCCTTGACGCAGGAATGAACAGCGGAAAGACGTCGGAATTCATGGGAATTCACACCAACACCGTGCAGTACAGGCTGAAGAAGATTAACGAGGTTCTGGGAGCGGAAATCACCGGAAACAGAGTAATTCCGGGACTTACCATTGCTCTTGCACTTAAGCGTCTCGAACGCGTGGTAAATTAAAGGAGAACAAATGTTATTAGCTTTTGACGTGGGAAACAGCAACATCGTACTCGGAGTTTTCAGAGACAGAGAGTTGCTTACAAACTGGAGAATCGAAACCGACACAAATAAGAGCGCCGATGAGTACGGCATGATAGTGAACCAGCTCTTTCAGTTTGAGGGGCTGAAGATGGAGGATATAGACGACATAATCATATCCACCGTAGTTCCTTCGGTACTGTTCACCTTGCAGCATCTTTCCATGAAGTACTTCAACAAGAGAGCCATCGTGGTTGAATCCGGTGTAAAGACCGGCCTTGTGGTAAAGTACGATAATCCGAAACAGGTGGGTGCAGACAGAATCGTAAACGCCGTGGCGGCTTTTCATAAGTACGGAGGCCCCCTAATCATACTGGACTTCGGTACCGCCACCACATTTTGCGCAGTAACCGACAAAGCTGAGTACCTGGGCGGAACCATAGCTCCGGGACTTAAAATTTCCTCGGAAGCCCTCTTTGAGAAGACATCCAAACTTCCCAAGGTAGAGCTGGAGGAGCCGGGGCTTACCATATGCAAGAACACGATTCAGAGCATGCAGTCAGGTCTCGTATACGGCCACATGGGCATGGTCGACTACATAGTCAGAAGGATGAAGGAAGAGCTTAAGGAAATCTGCGGAAGCGACAGGGAACCTCTCGTGGTCGCTACAGGCGGACTTTCCACCCTCATCGACAGCGGCGTCGACTGCATAGACTATGTGGACAAAATGCTCACCCTGGAGGGACTTGAAATAATATACGAGAAGAACAGGAAGAGCACCAGGCACAAAAAGTGCGACGAGACAGTTTAGAAAGTTTAAATCAGAAAGGCAAAAGATATAAAAAGGTAACAGATGCTGAAAATAGGAAATGTCGAACTTGATAATCCCTTTTTTGCAGCGCCTCTTGCCGGAGTTACAGACGCCCCCTACCGGAGACTTTGCAGACGGTTCGGGGCGGCTTTGGTATATTCGGAGATGGTGAGCGCCAAGGGACTTTACTACGGCGATAAGAAGACGGAGCAGCTTCTATACATATACGATGACGAAAAGCCTACGGCGTACCAGATTTTCGGAAGCGACCCGGAGATAATGGCATACGCCGCAAGGGAGCTTGAAGGAAGGGAAAACGTAATCCTGGATGTGAACATGGGATGCCCCGTGCCTAAGATAGTCAAAAACGGCGAGGGAAGCGCCCTAATGAAAAATCCGGATTTGGTATACTGGATAATTTCAGCCATGACAAAGGCAAGCGGCAAGCCGGTTACGGCAAAGATACGTGCTGGCTTTGATTCGTCATCTCTCAATGCGGTAGAGGTGGCAAAGGCCATAGAGGCAGGCGGGGCCGCAGCAGTAGCCGTACACGGCAGAACCAGGGAGCAGTACTACAGCGGAACCGCCGACTGGAGCGTAATTGCAGACGTGAAGAAGGCTGTAAACATTCCCGTAATCGGAAACGGCGACGTGGTGGACGGAAAGTCGGCTCTTGCCATGATGGAGGAGACCGGATGCGATTTTGTCATGATAGGACGGGCAGCTCTGGGAAACCCGTGGATATTCAGGGAACTTAATGCAGCCTGGAAAGGGGAAGAATTCACCCCGCCGACCCTTGAAGAGAAAAAGAAGGTCATGCTGGAGCAGCTGGACATGATGACTGAGCTCAAGGGAGAGTACGGAGCAGTCCGGGAAATGAGAAAGTTCGTGGGCTGGTACCTTAAAGGGGCTCCGGGAAGCGCAGCCTTCCGCGGCAGCGTGAATCAGATAACGGACGCAGGAGAGCTTAAGGGAGCCATAGAGGAGTTTGGCAGATAAGGATAGTTGTTTTCAGAAAGCATATTTTCAGTAAAGCGGCTGTTCAGGCAGATAATGCGGGAGGTTAAGCTATGAAAATCGGTATTCTGTGCGCCGCCGTGATAAACTGCGGAACCTGCGGCGGAATAGATGAAAACCTGGATATTTTTCATACAGTCATAGCAACAAAGTCCTTCTATCACGACGTTAACGAAGATAACTTTACGGACTTTCACCCGTGGCTTTCAGGGCCGGAATTTCCGTCAGATGAAGGCTTTGTTAAAGCTGCAAGGGCGGTAGAGGAGTCCGGAAAGGCGGATAATCTTTACTTCGGTCTCGTAGTTTCGGGAGAAAGGTTCATCGTTCACGATGAAAGGCAGAACATTATAGATAGATTTCACCCTCTGGCGGTGGATATGGAGACGGCGGCAGCGGCTCACACGTGCTACGTAAACGACATACCGTTTTTGGCGGTGAGGACTGTTACGGATACGGGAAAGCGTGCAGGTCTTTGCGAGTTCGAAGCTAACTGCGACAAAGCGTCCGATATAGCGGCAGAGGTGACGAGACTGATAATAGGGGAATATGCAGAGACGATGAAATAGAGATTATTTCTGATGAGATAGAATCCAACATTCCTTCATCACGAAGACCTGAAGTGCCTCCCGTTTCGTGTATGAGCTGGTCATGGAGAATCAGTATTTGATGTCTGGACAGTTTAATCATTTTGCAAGTACCTCATAAGCCTTACGATTTTCACGAATCAGACGTTCGGAAATAGCCGCTACATCTTCATCAGGTGCAAGCTGTGCCTGCTCAGCGACAGAGAAATCCATTACAAGGTAGCGAGGAACGTTATTTTTGAGTATTATAACTGCCCCGTTTTCATCTACGAGCCTAGCTACTTTTGAGAAATTCTGATTTGCTTCTTTCATAGGAATAAGATTGTCAGTGTTTATATTCATAGTGTGCCTCCTTATATTTTAACCAGATTATATCATATAAATAGGATGAATTAAACCTATTTTTCAGAAATCGGTTTTGCCTGAATTTCTGCTAATATTAACGTTCTATGTGAAGTAGACATTTTGTTTTAAATATTACGGGCGGTCCTCTGCTTGCGGGAATAAGGAAATGGCAGCACGAACGTCTTGGAGGGAAGGAGGATACCAGACAATGAATATTTTAGATTCAGTTGCACAGGATTATCTGAAGGAAGATGTCCCTGCATTTAACGTTGGAGACACCGTAAGGGTTCACGTTAAAATTAAAGAAGGAAACAGAGAGAGAATCCAGAACTTCGAAGGATTCGTTCTTAAGATCCAGAACGGCGGAATCGCTAAGACTTTCACCGTTAGAAGAATTGCATCCGGCGTAGGCGTTGAGAAGACATTCCCTATCCATTCACCGTGGGTTGAGAAGATCGACGTTATCAAGCGCGGTAAGGTTAGAAGAGCCAGACTTCACTACATGCGCGGCAGAACCGGTAAGGCAGCCAAGATTAAGACCAGAGACTAATCGAATTGAGAAGGAAGACACTCCGCTGGGGTATGTCTTCCTTTTGGCTTTTTGAGGGGACAAAGGCTGCACATTTTGATGGAGGAAAGACGTGGAAGAAAAAACCGTAAGACTTTACACCAGACAGAACGACAAGACAGTGTCTCAGCTTGAAAGAAACGGCAGGATAATCAACAACAGACTTTACGTTCAGCTTCATTTCGGCGATATTGCGCCTTTTTTTCTCAAGTGCTACGACTGGTTTACGGAGGAGGCCGTGAA
>CASFAX010000045.1 GCA_949292945.1 uncultured Bacillota bacterium
CCTTTCGGCCGGTCTGTCAAGAACTTTTTTCATTTCTTTTTTCAGCCGGTCCGGACGGCTTTGCCTTCCCGGTGACAGCTTGATTAGTCTACCACCTGCAAGTCCCTTTGTCAACGATATTTTTAACGTTTTTTGATGGTAATTTATGACACTGTACAGACATCCCGGCGAAACGGCTATATATCCGCCCTTTCGCACCGCACCGTCACCCTGAAGCTTCCCCTGCGGCTTTTCCTACTCTATTATCTCATACATTCCCGCAGCGTCCTCTTTGCGGCAGCTTTCAGTGAGAGCCGTAACCTTCGCCTCCACAGAGCTGTTTCCGAACTCGATTCTCACCACGTCTCCCACCTCTACTTCCGTGCCTGCCTTGGCCGGCTTATCATTTATGAAAACCCTTCCCTGATCGCAGGCGTCTTTGGCCACGGTGCGCCTCTTTATGAGGCGGGAATTTTTAAGAAACTTGTCTATTCTCATCTTGCCTCCGTTAATCTCGCGAAAATAAAGCAAAAAGCAGCCTGCGAACAAGCTGCCTTTATATGCAATAATCTCTGAGACCTATTTATTAACTGCATCCTTAAGAGCTTTTCCTGCCTTGAATACAGGAGCCTTGCAGGCAGCAATCTTAATCTTGGCGCCCTGAGGATCTCTAGGGTTTCTTCCTTCTCTTTCTTTTCTCTCTCTAGTCTCAAAAGTACCAAAGCCGATAAGCTGTACCTTATCACCCTTTACAAGAGCTTCCTCTACGCAGGACAGAAGAGCGTTGATGGCAACTTCAGCATCTTTCTTGGTGAAATTGGTTTTCTCTGCAACAGCAGCTACTAATTCAGCCTTATTCATTTCAAATTCCTCCTTAAATATAAATAAGCTTTCACTTATTTTTAACAATCTCCCACAGAGCATCCAGTTCTTCCAGGCTCATGTCCTTCATATCCCTGCCTTCCCGGCGGGCAGCCTCCTCAACTCTGGCAAAGCGCTCCGTAAACTTTCCTGTAGCGGCGTTAAGTGCGTCTTCCGGATCGGTACCTGCAAATCTCGCCACATTAACCACAGAAAACAGCAGGTCTCCAAGTTCTTCATCAATTTCTCTTCTGGAACCGGAAGCACAGGCCTCCCTGACCTCCTCCAGCTCCTCCGAAACCTTCTCGAAGGCGCCGTCTATGCTGTCCCAGTCAAAACCTGCCTTAGCAGCCCTGCTCTGAACCTTGTTACTCTTTATCAGTGCGGGTAATGCGTCGGGCACACTCCGCAATCTATCTGTATACGACGACTGTCCGTGTTCTGTGCTTTTCATATTGTCCCATTTTTCAAGGGCTTTGTCAATACCTTTTACTTCTTCTCCCAAAAAAATGTGGGGGTGCCGGCGGAGCATTTTGTCGCACTCTTCGTTGATTACGTCGGTTAAAGTAAAGGCTTTTTCCTCCTCGGCCAGGAGGCCGTGAAAGATAACCTGAAGGAGCACGTCGCCCAGTTCCTCTCTGAGATTATCCATATCTTCCCGCTGAATGGCGTCTACCGCCTCGTAGGCTTCCTCTATCATGCAACCTCTCAGGCTGTCGTGGGTCTGAACGCTGTCCCAGGGACATTTCACCCTGAGAACCTTTACTATTTCATAGAGCCTTTCCAGGGCTTCCTTTTCGTTTTCTCCCTTTTTCTCAAAATGTGCATACTCCTTAAGCATGTTACACCTTCCTATTTAACAAAACGACCGACTATACCCGCAAGCTTCCTTCCTCCCGGAAAGGACTTAAGTTCTTCTAAGGTTATAGCCTTAAATACGAATATGAGAACCACGTATACCGCCGCTCCAACGCATATGGAAAGAAGGGTCGATAAACCGTTGCTTCCCGTAAGAGCTGCAAGACCTTTATATGAACCGAAAGCCAGAGCCGCCATTATGGCTGCAGCAAGACCCGGCCTCAGATATGCCATGGACAGGTTCTGCCTGTATCCGGTGTGGACGTGTACGGATCTGTTGTTTAAAATCATGGCTATTATATAGGCTGCAACCGTTCCTATGGCTGCACCTTTTACGTTTATCGCCGTAATTCCCACCAGGACGAAGGTGAGAATTCCCTTTGCCACGCATCCGAGGAGAAGATGCCTTACAGGAAGAGTCTGCCTTCCCACGGCCTGAAGAACTCCCGTGGACGTCTGAACTATAGCAAGGAATACCACTCCCACAGCCATTATCTGAAGTATAGGGGCTGCTTCTCTCGCCGACTCGGGCTGAGCGCCGAAGAGGAGAAGAAGGATAGGCTCTGCCAGAGCGAACATTCCGAAAGCGCACGGGAAAGCCATAATCATGGTGGTTCTGTAGGCAAGTCCTACGTTTTCCTGAATCTTTTCCCTGTTTTTAAGGGCCGCAAAGCCTGCTATGGCAGGAACCAGGCTCACTGAAACCGCCTGGGTGAATATCTGAGGAAACGCTATGAGAGGGCTGCAGAATCCGCTTATGAGGCCGTACATGCCCTGAGCTTCCTCCAGGGTCCATCCCGTAGCCTGTAGCCTTGCCATTATTATGGCCGTATCCATCAGATTCATAATAGGCATTACTTCGGCTCCTATGATTATGGGAACCGCTATGACGACTATTTTCTTTATGATTACCCGGGTTTCCTCTACTGCGTCCGAGTTAAGATCTATCTTCCTGTGAATTACTCTCCTGTTTAGGAGATATATTATGGATATGATTCCAAGCCCGGCGACGGATCCTGCGCTGGCGCCGAAAGACGCTCCGGCGGCTGCCTGAACTTCCGGCTCCTCATAGGCGCCGTGAAGGAAAACCCAGGCCAGAGTAAGTCCGGCGACTACCCTGACAAGCTGCTCCGTCACCTCGGATATTGCCGTCGGGTTCATGTTCTGACGACCCTGAAAATATCCTCTGAACGCGGAAAAAAGAGGCACGAAAAGGAGCGCCGGGGAAATGGCCTTTACTGCAAGAGCCGCATCCGGGTTTTTAAAAGCGCCGGCCAGAAGCCCGCTTCCGAAAAAGCATATGAGAAAGGACAACGTTCCTATAACCAGCATCATCCGAAACGATACGTGAAAGACCTTGTGGGCGTTTTTATATCTGTGCCGGGCGATATTTTCAGACACCAGTCTTGAAATTGCCACCGGAAGACCTGCCGTAGAGAGCACCAGAAGCGCTCCGTATATGGAATAGGCGAATCCATAGTAGGACATTCCCGTATCCCCTATCCAGTTGGCAAGGGGTATTCTGAAAAAAGCGCCCAGAACCTTTACGATGACGCCGGCCATACCGATGATGGCGGCGCCCTTTACCAGTTTACTGCTCATTACCGTCTCCTAAAGCCTCTTTAAAATCCCCTCTGTGGCCTTTGCGGCCTCGAAGCTGATCCTTTCCGTATCGAGGCGGGTGAACTCCCCGTCTCTGTAAAGAACCTCCCCGTCTATCATTGTCATGACTATGTCGGCGTCCGATGCCGAATATACCACGTTGTTCATCATGTCATGAACCGGATTCATCTCCGGCATGTCGGTTCTGAATGCCAGAATATCGGCCTTCATTCCCTCTTTGAGAAGTCCGCAGTCTTCCCTTCCCTGGGCTACGGCTCCTCCTCTGGTGGCAGCGTAAAGTGCCTGTTTCGGAGTTACCACCGTAGGATCCATGTGCTTTACCTTGGCGACAAGAGCCATGGTCTTTATCTCCTCAAGGAAACTGAGATTATTATTGCTTGCCACGCTGTCCGTTCCCACTGCAACGTTTATTCCCCTTTCGAGGAGAGCAGGAACGTCGCATATGCCGCTTGCAAGCTTAAGGTTGCTTACAGGATTTGTAGCCACGGTGACCCCTTTGTCCTTAAGGATGTCGTAATCCTCACCTTCTATCCAGACGCAGTGAGCCGCAATGGAAGGAGTGTCGAATATGCCGCAGTCGTTAAGGTACTGAACCGGCGTTCTTCCTCCCCTTCTTTCCTTACACTCCTCGTGCTCCAGCTTCGTCTCGGATACATGAACGTGCATGTTCAGGTTTTCTTCCTTTGCAAATTCCGCCACTGCCCTTGCCGTCGCCTCGTCGGAAGTGTATTCGGCGTGAAGGCTGGCGTCGATTTTAATCCTTCCGCAGCTGCTGCCGTTAAACCTTACCGAATCTCTCATCTCCCTTATGGACGGAAGCTCTTCTACCGGAGTGCCGAAAGGATTTGATATGGCTCTCGATATGTTGTTCTTGGCTCCGCTTTCATCTACAGCTCTCACCATGTCCTCGGTGAAGTAGTACATGTCGCTGGAGGATACGATTCCGAACCTTATGGATTCGGCCATGCAGAGCATGGTAGCCCAGTATACGGCATCTCCCGTAAGCTTGTCTTCAAATGGAAATATTCTGGTGTTCAGCCAGTCCTGAAGGGCGAGGTTCTCACCGTACCCCCGCATCAGTGCCATTGGAGAATGGGCGTGAGCGTTGTAAAATCCCGGCGTCAGCAGGCGGTTTTTTCCGTCGCACTCCTCTTCGAAATCCCCTTCCGGCGCTTTCTCTCCGATGTAAGCTATCCTGTCGCCCTTTGTCGCCAGATACATACCCTGACGGAGGCTGAAGTTTTCGTCAAGCAGACTTATATTTTTAAAAAGCATATTCATCTCTCCTTATCTACTAAAAAGACATTATACCCGATGAGCTCATGGTTTTCTACAGCTTTTTCGGCTCAGCTCAGTGTAGTTTCTGTGACGTTTTCCTTGTTTTCTCCGCTCTCCGGCTGCTTTCTGTTATCGTAGAGAATCTGCAGAAGCTCTATGATGTCGTCCAGCTTTTCCCGCGGTTCCGTCTTAAGCTGTATGTACGGTTCCTTTCCCGCGTGCATGAGCATCCTCATGCCGAAGGCTTCGCTGGCCTGAGAAAGGGCGAAAGGCCCTACCGGATTTTTGGAAGCCAGAGCTGCGAACACCTTTCCTCCCTGCTCGTATATTCTGGTTACGGAAAGTTCTTCAGCGAGGGCTCTTATTCTCGAAATCTTGACAAGGTTAAGTGTCTCCTTGGGAAGCTCTCCGAACCTGTCCAAAAGCTCGTCTATCATGTCCTCCATATCGCTTTCCGTTGCGATGGAGGCAATCTTCTTATACATCTGCAGCTTCAGCATCTCGTTGTCCACGTACCAGTCAGGAATGTTTGCAGGAGCCTTTATCTCCACTGTAACCTCTTCCTTGTTCTCGTTTACGATTTCACCTCTCAGCCTTCTCATGGCATCGTCCACCAGCTTGCAGTAAAGCTCGTATCCGATGTTCATCATGTGACCGCTCTGCTCGCTGCCGAGGAGGTTTCCGGCTCCCCTTATCTCAAGGTCCCTCATGGCTATCTTAAAGCCTGACCCGAATTCGGTAAATTCCCTTATGGCCTTAAGGCGCTTTTCGGCAACTTCCGTAAGGACTTTGTCCTTCTGGTACATGAGGTAGGCGTATCCCATGCGGTTTGACCTTCCGACCCTTCCTCTCAGCTGATAGAGCTGGGAAAGGCCAAACCTGTCCGCATCGAGAATTATCATGGTGTTGGCGTTGGATATGTCTATGCCCGATTCTATTATGGTGGTAGCTACGAGAACGTCGTACTCTCCGCCGATAAATTTCAGCATGATGTCCTCAAGGGCGTGCTCGTTCATCTGTCCGTGGCCCGTGGCGATTCTGGCCTCAGGAACCAGGGAGGCTATTTTGTCAGCTATGCGCCTTATGCCTCTGACCCTGTTATACACGACGAAGACCTGTCCGCCTCTGTCAAGCTCCCTGTTTATAATCTCCCTGAGAACGCTGTCGTCCTGCTCCAGAACGTAAGTCTGAACCGGATACCTTTCCTCAGGCGGCTCCTCTATTACGCTCATATCCTTTATGCCTGTAAGGGACATGTTGAGAGTTCTCGGAATAGGCGTAGCCGACAAAGTAAGCACGTCGATGTTGGATTTAAGCTTCTTTATGGCCTCCTTATGAGCCACGCCGAAGCGCTGCTCCTCGTCCACCACCAGAAGCCCCAGATCCTTAAACTTCACGTCTTTTGAGAGAATTCTGTGAGTTCCTATGAGAAGATCTATCTGCCCCTTTGCCACCTTGTCCGCGATCTGCTCCTGCTGCTTTTCCGTTCTGAAACGGGACATCATCTCCACCTTAAACGGGAACCTTTCAAAGCGCTCCTTCAAGGTGTAGTAGTGCTGGTTTGCAAGGATGGTGGTAGGAACGAGGACTGCCGCCTGCCTTCCCTCTCCCACGCACTTGAAGAGAGCGCGGGCTGCAACCTCCGTCTTTCCGAATCCCACGTCGCCGCAGAGGAGCCTGTCCATGGGAACTGGTTTTTCCATGTCCTCCTTTATCTCCTCGATAGCCTTAAGCTGATCGTCGGTTTCCGTATACGGAAAGCTCTCTTCAAACTCCCTCTGCCAAGGCGTGTCCTTTTCAAAGGCGTAGCCTGCTTCCATCTTTCTCTGGGCGTAGAGGTTTACAAGGTCTTCTGCCATTTCGGCTATGGCAGCCTTTGCCCTAGCCTTGGTAGCCTTCCAGTCACCGCCTGAGAGCCTGTTTATCTTAGGCGTTATGCCGTCCGCTCCTATGTACTTCTGGACTATGTCCATCTGCTCCACGGGAACGTAGAGCATGTCGTCTCCGGCGTACTTTATCTTTATGTAGTCCTTCTTTTCACCCTGGACGGTAAGCTGCTCTATGCCCAGGAACTTTCCTATGCCGTGGTTTTCGTGAACGACAAAATCTCCTTTTCGCATATCTGAAAAAGAGGAAATCTTCGTTCCGGGACCTTTTTTCTTACGCCTTTTGCCCGTTCTGTGTCCCGGGAATATGTCGTTGTCGCTTATGTAGCATACCTTTTCCTGAGGAAAATCCATACCGGCGGAAAGGGAGCCTTCTTTAAAGGTTATGTCGCCGCGGATGCCTTCCCTCTCCACGTACTCCCTTATGCTCTCCATGCGCTCCTTGCCGGAGGCCGATATGGTTATCTTATATCCGTTCTTTACGTAGTTTTTAAGCTCGGAGGCAAATACTTCAAGGTGACCGTTAAAGGACGGAATCTGCCTGCTCTGGATATTGTAGACTGCTGCCAGATTCTCTCCGCCCTTTACAGCCTTTGGGAAAGGAGTTATCAGGGCGGTGTCCCGGCCCTTATAAGCCTTTATTATGTCGGCTTTGTCTGGAATAAGCCCTGCGTCCTCAGGTACGGCTTCTCCCCTTGCAAGGAGCACTTCAAAATCTGCGGAAAGTTCCTTGTTAAGAGCGTCCACGTGCTCGTATATTCTGTCAGGATCGTCTATTATGAGCCGCCCCGAAAGCATGTAATCCCAAAGCCTTGCCGGTTCATCTGTAAAGTATGATATATAGCTTTCCAGAAGCTGGATGTTGGAAGCGCTTTCTATATATTCGGAAAGCTCGTTCTTCCGCTTTTCCAGATTTTCAACTGCGCTTTCGTTTTCTAAACTTCCATGAGAAAGCTTTCTTATCTGCCTGTCGTATGCTCCTTTTAATTTTTCAGCTGCCGCCGAGAACATGTCCCTGTCTATGATGAGCTGCTCTGCCGGATATATGGTTACAACACTTACGCCTTCCATTGAGCGCTGGTTTTCAGGATCGAAAGTCCTTATGGAGTCCACTTCGTCTCCGAAGAACTCCACTCTGTAAGGGCTGTCGCTGTCGGGAGGAAATACGTCGAGAATTCCTCCGCGGACGGAAAACTGCCCCGGACTTTCCACCAGCTCCTCGTGCTCGTATCCCATGTAAACCAGGGACTTTCGCAGCTCCTCAGGGCTGTATTCCTCTCCCAGCTTTATTTCCATGGCTGCAGCCTGAAAGAACTCAGGGGGCAGCATTTTTTTAAGGGCGGCAAGGGCAGGCGCGACAACTACCGCGTTTTTATCCGTCCTCAGAGCTTTAAGGGCTCTCAGCCGTCCCGCCAGCTTCTCGTGATCCCTGGCGTCATACCGCAGGAAGAAGCCTTCTTCTCCCGGCATCACCGTTATTTCCCGGCCTGAAAAAAAAGAAAGGTCAGAAGCCAGTCTCTCTGCCCTTGCAGTTCCGGCAGTTATGATAAGGCTCTGTCCTTCTTCCTCTATAAGCCTGGATATGACAGGAATGCTGCGGCTTTCGGAAACTCCCGAAAAGCAGACTATCCCCTTTTCCATATCTACTTCTCCTCGTCTTTGTGTTTCTTCGTATTGTATCTGTTCATGGCCATATCGATTCCCTCTTTTATGAAGCACTCCACCGCATCTGCTGCCCTTTTCACCGTTTCGTCCAGGACTTCCCTTTCGCCTGATGAAATCTTTCCTATGACATGGTTCACAAGGTCTCCCGAGGCGCCTCCTATTCCCACTCTGACCCTGGGAAACTGGTCGGTTCCAAGGAGGTTAACTATGGATCTCATTCCGTTGTGGGTCCCTGCGCTTCCCGATTTTCTCAGCCTGAGATGGCCAAGGGGAATGTCGATATCGTCGTAGATAACTATAATCTGAGAGGGCGCAAGCCTGAAAAATCTTGCGGCCTCTCTTACTGCGTCTCCGCTCAGGTTCATAAACGTCTGAGGCTTCATGAGCATGACCTTTTCCCCGCCTATGATGCATTCGCCGGTCAGGGCGCGAAACTTTAGCCGGTCCACGCTGGTTCCCGTCATCTCAGACAGCCTGTCTATTACCATGAACCCCATGTTATGGCGCGTGTTTTCATATTTCTTTCCCGGATTGCCCAGTCCCACTACAAGATACATATCTTTCTCTCCTCTGTGACAGATTTTCTTCGGCTCCCGGTTAAATATGTTTTCAAACAGCGTCATCAGTCGAAAAGCTTGCTTATGGAGCCGTTGGTGAACACTCTCGTCATGGCCTCCGCAAATATAGGGGCAACGGAGAGGAATCTCATCTTATCTATGCGCTTTTCTTCCGGAATAGGAACGGTATTGAGAAGCACCACTTCGCTTATTACGGACTTATCCAGTCTTTCAACGGCAGGGCCGGAAAGTACGGGATGGGTCGCACAGGCGAAAACTTCTTTCGCTCCAAGATTCTTTATGGCTGCCGCTGCGTTGGTAATGGTTCCGGCAGTGTCGATCATGTCGTCTAAGATGATGCAGTTCTTGCCGTTTATGTCGCCTATGATGTTCATTACCTCGCTCTTGTTCGGCTCAGGTCTTCTCTTATCAACTATGGCTATAGGGCAGTTCAGGTATTCGGCCATGTTTCTGGCTCTGGTCACGCTTCCGTGGTCAGGAGATACCACTACCACATCTTCCAGATTCTTTTCCTTAAAGTACCTTGCAAGTATAGGCATGCCTACCAGGTGATCCACCGGAATGTCGAAGTATCCCTGAATCTGATTTGCATGAAGATCCATGGTTACCACTCTGTCTGCACCTGCTGCCATTATCAGGTCTGCTACCAGCTTTGCCGTAATAGGATCTCTCGCCTTCGCCTTTCTGTCCTGACGTGCATATCCGTAGTAAGGCACTACCGCGTTGATTCTTCCGGCAGAAGCCCTCTTCATGGCGTCTATCATGATGAGAAGCTCCATCAGGTTATCGTTTACCGGATTGCAGGTAGGCTGCACGATGTACACGTCTATACCTCTTACCGATTCCCACAGGTTCACGGAAATCTCGCCGTCGCTGAACTTGGTTACAGTGGCTCTTCCCAGAGGTTTTCCCATGATGGATACGATTTCTTCAGCAAGCTCCGGGTGGGAATTCCCTGCAAACACCTTGTAATCTGAAAATGCGCCGTTTTTCATCTTTAAAACACCTATTCCTTCCTCTTTCACCTTTTTATTTATCGTTAAACAGCTACTTCCTGTAAAGGCCTCGCTGTTTCGCCCATCCCTGAATGTTCTTCTGTCTCGTCCTGGCAACGCAGAGAGCGTCCTCCTCCACGTTCTTCGTGACGGTGCTTCCCGCTGCGATGTACGCTCCGTCTCCTATGGTAACCGGGGAGACTATGTTGGCGTTGCAGCCTATGAATGCTCCGTTTCCTACAGTGGAGCGGTGCTTGTTCGTTCCGTCGTAGTTTACGAACACGACTCCGCAGCCCAGGTTTATGTTTTCGCCCAGATCCGCATCTCCTATGTAGGTAAGGTGCGCAGACTTTGTCCCGTCGCCTAAGGTGGAATTCTTAACTTCCACAAAGTCGCCGACTTTGCAGCCCCGGCCTATGCAGCTTCCCGGCCTTATGTACGCAAAAGGCCCTATTTTGGTGTCGTCGCCTACGGAGCTTTCCTTTATGACGGAACTTTCTATCTCCACTCCGTTTCCTATTTTGCTGGCGGAAATCCTGCTGTTCTGATATATGCGGCAGTTTTCCCCGATTACGGTATCTCCTTCTATGGTGACACAGGGCCCGATGTAGGTTCCCTTTCCTATCTGTACGCCTTCCGATATGTATACCGTATTTATATCTTCAAATTCCACTCCGGCTTCAAGGAGCCTTTCGGCCCTTTCAATCCTAGCGGCTTCCTTTTCTCTGTACTCTGTCAGGGTCATCAGCTTTCCTTTCTGTCGTCGTCCATTATCATCCTGCCGACTTTGAATATGTCGCCTGCTCCCATGGTTATCACAAGGTCTCCGGCCTGGGCATTTTCCTCCACAAAATCAGCCATCTTCCTGAAATCCTTCATGTAGCTGACATCCTTATCCGGATGGCGGGATTTAATGGTGCGGGCCAGGTTCTCCGACGTCACCTTATATATGTTCTTCTCCCTGGCAGCGTATATGTCTGCAAGTATGAGAACGTCAGCGCCGCTGAAAGCCTCTGCAAACTCGTCCATGAGGGCAAGAGTCCTGGTGTATGTATGAGGCTGGAAGAGGCACCAGAGTCTGTTATGGGGTATGTTTTCCGCCGCCGAAAGGGTAGCCTTTATCTCCGTCGGATGGTGGGCGTAATCGTCTACTACGGTAACGCCTTTTTCCGTAGTTCCCTGCACGTCAAAACGCCTCTGGGTTCCCGTGTACTTCTTCAGAGTTTCGATTATAACCTCCGGGCTTACTCCCATCTGGTGGCAGCAGGCAAAGGCAGCAGTGGCGTTGAGGATGTTATGTTCCCCCGGCACCGAAAGCTCGGCTCGCCCCAGCCTTTCTCCCTTATAGGACACGTCAAAGGACGGCATCCCCGTATCGGAAAAGGATATGCCTGAAATTCCGTATACGCTGCTGTCGTTATACCCGTATGTTATGGCCTCCGGTATTCCCTTTATGATCCCTGTGAGAAACGGATTGGAATCGTAGGCTATGAGCTTTCCGCCCTTCTTTATGTTCTCCGTAAACCGCCTGAACGACTTCACTATGTGGTCTATGTCTTTAAAGTAGTCGAGATGATCCGAGTCGATATTCAGTATTATCTCAGTCTTCGGATGAAGCTCCAGGAAGCTGTCCCTGTACTCGCACGCCTCCGTAACAAAGAAAGAACTGCCGCCGACTCTTACGTTTCCACCTATTTCAGCCAGATTTCCTCCCACTAAAATGGTAGGATCCAGCCCTGCGTTATCCAGAATAAGGGAAACCATAGAAGTAGTGGTAGTCTTTCCATGGGTGCCGCTTATGGCTATGCTGTTTTCAAATTCGTCCATGAGTGTGCCAAGAATTTCCGCTCTGCCTGCAAGAACGACGTTTCTTTCCCTGGCTCTCACCATCTCCGGGTTCTCATCGGAAATGGCCGCAGAATATATGACGAGATCTGCGTTCTCCACGTTCTCTGCTCTGTGCCCTATGAATATTTCGGCTCCCTGAGCCTTTAATTTATCTGTAATCTCGGATTCCTTCATGTCAGATCCAGATACCCTGTATCCCCTTGCGTCGGCTATGGCGGAAAGACCTATGCCGCCGATGCCTATACAGTGTATGTTCTTAAAATCCGATAAATTAATCATCTGTAACTTATCCTCCTTAATGTGCGGCTTCGCCGTTTAAAGACGGATTCATTATACCATACCGAATCAAAAAAAGCTTTACTAATCGTCAAAAAAATCGGGACTGATTTAAAGTTACCCGTATACCAGGGGCTTTTTCTCATGTATAATGCTTGTAGCGATTTTTTTAACCCTTTGACAAAAGGAGGATTTCCAATTGAAAAGAACCCTCAGAGTAGGCGCTATAATAAAGATTCTGACAGACAGCCCGGGTAAGATTTTCCCCTTACAGTATTTCTGCGAAATGTTCGACGCGGCCAAATCCAGCATAAGCGAGGATATGGATTTTGCCGCTGAAGCCATAGATTTTACGGGTACCGGCACCATAGAGACCATTCCCGGCGCAAAGGGCGGCGTAAGGTTCATGGCCGGAATCACAGATGAGCAGCTTAAAAACCTTCAGGAGGAGTTCTGCAGCAGGATAAAAGACAGTAGCAGAATACTGGGAGGCGGCTTTCTCTACACTTCCGATATAATGTTCGATACGGGCCTTGTGCGGCGGATAGCTGCAGTCTTTGCGCGAAAGTTCAGAGACAGAGGGGCTGACTACGTGGCCACCGTTGAAACGAAGGGAATCCCACTCGCCGCCATGACGGCCCACTACCTCAATCTTCCCCTGGTGGTAATACGAAGGGAGGCCAAGGTTTCAGAAGGCAGCACCGTGAGCATAAACTACTTTTCCGGCTCCTACGACAGAGTCCAGAAGATGTCCATATCAAAGCGTGCCGTAGTTCCCGGCTCCAGCGCCATCATCATCGACGATTTCATGAGAGGAGGCGGAAGCACAAAGGGCATAGCCGATATACTTTCAGAGTTTGACGTGACCGTAGCCGGAACGGGAATCGCCATAGCCAGCAAAACTCCGGATAAGAAAAAAATCTCCGATTACACTGCAATCCTCTACCTGGGAGAGGTGGACGAGACCGCCAGAACCATAGAAATTCTGCCTAATAATCAGATTTTTTAGAATCGCACTTGTATTCTCTACAGGTCGGGTGTATAATTGGGCTATAAAATAGCGACCGGAGTTTATTGGCAGAAAGGTGGTCTAAAATGAACATTACCGACGTGAGAATCAGAAAGGTAAGCGACGAGGGAAAAATGAAGGCTGTGGTATCCATAACCTTCGATGACGAGTTTGTGGTTCACGACATTAAGATTATCGAGGGACAGAACGGACTTTTCATCGCCATGCCGAGCAGGAAGATGGGAGAAGGCGATTTCAGAGATATAGCTCACCCTCTCGTATCGGAGACGCGCAACAGGATTAAGGAAGCTATATTCGCCGAATACGAGAAGGTTCTCGCAGAAAAGGAGGCGGAAGCGTCTGTACTCTGATATGAGGTGCAGGCTTTCACCTGTTAGAAACGTGCGCCGCCGGGCGCATCACCCACTTAAAAAAGGATGGCAGGCCGCCATCCTTTTGCTTTGCGTTTTTTTATGCTTCGGCGCGCGCCGTCTTTCCCGTGGCCTGCGCCGAATTTGCACTTTTCAGTTTTTCCAGTTTTCCACTTCTTTCTCTGTCCGCTCCGCGGTGATTACCCTTATGAGGTTGGTATTTCCCTTCTCATCGACGGGGAGACCTGCCGTTACCACCAGCTTGTCCCCTTCGTTTATTATCCCAGCATCTATAGCCTTTGACGCATAGTTTTCCATGCAGTCCTCGATTTCCTTCATGTAGCCTGAACGTATAGGGTAGACTCCCCAGAGCAGCGACATCTGGTGAAACGTCTTTTCGTAAGGCGATGCGCCGATTATCACCGTATCCGGCCTGAACTTGGCCATTCTGCCCGCGGTGTATCCGGTCTTTGTCACGGCCAGTATGCCTCCTGCCTTTATATCCCGTGCAAGGGTGGTGGCGGCATGTGCTATGGCATTGGTCACGTCAAGGGCATCCATCTCGTGCCAGACCATCTCACGAGCATAGCTGCTGACCTTCATAATGTCGCACTCCGCCTGCTCTGCGATTTTGGCCATGGTAGCCACTGCTTCCACCGGGTATTTTCCCGCAGCCGTTTCTCCTGAAAGCATGACTGCGCTGGTTCCGTCAAAAACCGCATTGGCTACATCGGTTATCTCAGCCCTCGTCGGAACCGGGGAATTTATCATGGACTCCAGCATCTGGGTCGCAGTTATCACTATCTTTCCCGACTGAACGCACCGGCGTATGAAGCGCTTCTGTATTCCGGGAAGCTTTTCGTAGGCGACCTCCACTCCCATATCTCCCCGTGCCACCATGATGCCGTCGGCAGCGTGAAGGATCTCCTCGAAGTTATCCACGCCCTGAGTGCTTTCTATCTTTGCTATTATCTTTATCTTGGAGCCGCCGTTTTCCCGAAGGAGTTTTCTCACCGTCTCCACATCCCCTGCCGTTCTGACAAAGGATGCCGCAATGTAATCCACATCGTTTTCTATGCCGAACAGTATGTCCTTCCTGTCCTGCTCGCTCATGTATGCCATGTTGACATTTACGTTGGGAAGATTTATCCCCTTATGGTTGCTTATCTCACCTCCGTGAATTACGGTTCCGATAACGTCGGTGTCCGTCACTTCATCTGTCCTTATGACTATCTTTCCGTCGTTTATGAGTATCTGATTTCCCGGCTCAAGCTCTTTCGGGAAATCCTTATACGTAACGGAAACCTGCTCTTTCGTCCCCTCAACCTCTCTGGTGGTTATGGTGAACCTGTCTCCTTCGTGCAAATATTCCTTTCCGTTTGCAAAGTTCTTTATTCTGATTTCAGGCCCCTTTGTATCCAAGAGCACTGCGGCAGGAATTCCAAGCCTGTCCCTAACTTTCCTGAATTCCTCTATGGTCTTTCTGTGCTCTTCGTGGGTGCCGTGGGAAAAGTTCATCCGTGCCACGTTCATACCCGCCTTAAGCATCTTCTCCAGAGTTTCAGGGTCCCTGGACGCAGGGCCTATGGTGCATACTATCTTAGTTCTTCTCATACTTCTAATCCTCCAAACACATATATTATATATGAAGCCCTCTCAAAAACTCAAGAAAGAAACACGTTAAATCTGTTGCATATATTTAAGAATAAGGGGTAAAATAGTAAATAAATAAAATAGGGCCTGGAAATGAAAATTCAGGTTTAAAATCAGAGAAAGGAGACGGCGCGCTGCGCCGGAAGATGAAAATATGGACAAGAAATCCCGCGACTACGAAGTGTGTCTCTGCCGTCACGTGACGAGAGGCGAAATCGAGGATCTCATCAGAAAGGAAAGAATCACAGACCTTGTGACCCTCTGCAAAGCATCCAACACAGGCAACGTCTGCGGAGGCTGCAGGGAAGACCTTGAGATGATATTAAACGACGTGTGGAACCCGGCGAAATAAGTACAGACTTATGCCTGTGTCATCCTGGCAAGCTTTGGATGTCACAGGCATTTTTTTCTGGCTCTAGTCGTACTTTTTCAGCACGTTCGTCAGCGTTTCCAGAAATGCTTTTTCGCCGAACACGTTGATTTTAAGCACTGCTCCCGTGCTTCCTCCCGAGGCTATCGCCGAAATCTGCACCTCTTTCTCTCCCTCCTGAAACAGCGTAACGCTCAAACTGAGCCGGTTTCCTCCCGTATAGCTGTATCTTTCAAATACTCTCACGCTGCATCTGGAATTATCACCGTAAAAATCGCTTCTGTCTTCTAAAGCAGCCGTAACGCTGCCGTTAACTACGCCGGCTTCTACCGCATTCAGCAGTTCATCATAATCCGCTTTAAAGCTTCCTTCGTATTTTGCCATATCTCCCCTCCTGCTATAAATCAAATGCTTATTTTGGCCTATTATATCATAATACGCCGACAAAATGTGCAATATTAAGAAAATTTAACCTTCCGTTTCCATAGGGGCTTGTAAATTGGTTTTTTCGGGAATATAATCAGACTTGTGAAATACCATAATATAAAAGGAGATGAAATACTGTTATGGCAAACGAAGTTATAAAAGCAATGCTGGAAAGACGCAGTATCAGGGAATATAAACCTGACATGGTGGAGCAGGATAAAATCGATGAAATTATAAAAGCCGGACTTTATGCGGCCAGCGGCATGGATTTTCAGCCTTCCATCATCATTGAGGTTGCAAACAAGGAGCTTCGCGACAGGCTTTCCGGGATGAACCGCGAAATCGGCGGCTTCCCTGAAGGAAGCGATCCTTTCTACGGCGCCCCAGTGGTTTTGATAGTCCTTTCCGAAAAGGATAAGCCTAACCGGGTATACGACGGAAGTCTGGTTATGGGCAATATGATGCTTGCCGCACACTCTCTCGGCCTTGGAAGCTGCTGGATTCACCGGGCCAAAGAAGAATTCGAGACCGAAGAAGGAAAACAGATTCTTAAAAGTCTTGGAATTGAAGGCGAATACGAAGGAATAGGCCACTGCATAGTAGGCTATCCTGCATGTGAACTTCCTGAAGCTTCCCCGAGACATGAAAACAGAGTTTATTACGCAAAATAGTTAAGCAATCGCTTCCGTCCGTAATTCGGGCGGTTTGCTCTGGGGCTGCCGCACTGACGTAGCAGAAATCGTCGATGCGGCAGCTCTTATTTGTTTTTGGAGCAGGCTGAAGCTGTTTGGTCAATTTACGCATATCTCATTGAAAAACCAAAACTTCTTGGCTTTTTTGCGGATATAAAAGCCTAAAACCAATAAAAGAGCCTCGATTTGGTCATAATCATCATCAGTGTCGCCCATATACTTCAAAATATGTGAATATATAGGTTCAAAATTGGGTTTCAAACCCGTGAAACGGCGATTTAACCAAGAAAAATTGGTTTTTCAAGCCGCTATCTGGAATCTGACCAATATGAGTTTGGTTTTCAGGCCGTAAATACACATTTTGACCAAGCCATGGCTCTCTATGCGCGCCCTCGCTTAAGCTATATGTTGAACTGGGCGTTGTAAAGGGCCGCGTAGGCGCCGTTTTTCGCCATGAGCTCGTCGTGGGTTCCCTGTTCGATTATATCTCCGTGCTGCATTAGGAGAATCTTATCGGCGTTTCTTATGGTGGAGAGCCTGTGGGCTATGACGAAGCTGGTTCTGCCGTGCATTATCTTCTTCATGGCGTCCTGAAGCATTTTCTCGAGCCTGGTGTCTACTGACGATGTGGCTTCATCGAGAATCAGGATTTCAGGGTCCTTAAGGAAGGCCCGCGCTATGGTGAGAAGCTGCTTTTCGCCCTGGGACACGTTAGTTCCCTCTTCGTTCAATACCATGTTGTAGCCGCCCTGCTGGGTCGTTATGAAGTGATGTATGTTGGCTTTCTTTGCTGCCTCGTATACTTCTTCATCGGTGGCGTCCATCCGTCCGTACCTGATGTTTTCCATGATGGAGCCGTTAAACAGCCAGGTGTCCTGAAGCACCATGCCGAAGATGCTTCTAAGCTGGTCTCTCGTCATGTTGCGGACGTCGATTCCGTCTATCTTGATGCTTCCGCCCTGGACGTCGTAAAACCTTTCCAGCAGGTTTATTAGGGTGGTCTTTCCGGCTCCCGTCGGGCCGACGACGGCAATCATCTCTCCCGGCTTAACCTCCAGGCTGAAGTCTTTGATTATGTCTCCTTCTCCGTATCCGAACTTCACGTGATCGAATACGACGCCGCCTTTGATGTGGGAAATGTCCGCAGGTGCGCTGTCGGGAACTTCTTCCTCTTCGGAAAGGAGTGTCACGATTCTCTTCATTCCCGCAAAGGCTGCCTGTATCTGGGCCGAAAGTTGCGATACCTGGGAAAGAGGATCGTTGACCTGCCATATGTACCTGATGAAGGCCTGAAGCTGTCCCACGAGAATAGCTCCGGAAATGGCGTATACGGAACCGGCGACGGCGCAGGCTCCTATGATGAGATAAGTGCAGAGAGATATAATAGGTGAAATCAGCGACGACATGAACTGGGCGCTGAAAGCGTTCTTCTGAAGCCTTGAGTTTATCTCCCTGAACTTTTCTATGCTCTTTTCCTGGCGGTTGTAGAGGAGTATCTCCTGAAATCCGCCGTACATCTCTGTTATGGCCCCGTTAAGCTCTCCCAGAGCGTTCTGCTGAGCGTTAAAGCGCTTTTGGGACCTTGACACTATTATCTTTGTGGCGATGAGGGAAAGTGGTATGAGCATTATGGCGATTATGGCCATGTACCCGTTAATGCTTATCATCATGCAGACGGCGAATATTATCATTATTATGCCGCTGAAAATCTGCATAAGGCTCTCCTGAAGAGCTGTGGAAACCGTGTCCACGTCGTTTGTGACAACGCTGAGAACGTCTCCGTACTTATGCCTGTCGAAGTACCTTACCGGCAGCCTGTGAATCTTGTTGTTAAGGGCCTCACGCAAATCGTGCATGGCGTTCTGTATGGAGGTGGTAAGGCAGCTTATCTCCACTATCTGGGAGACTGTCTTCGTGGAGTAAGTTATTATGAGCACCACAGCAAGCCTCTTTATGACGCCAAAAGCCACAGGCCGTCCGGCCTCTACGTCGGCTACCAGAGACGACGTGATGCGGCCCTCAAAAGTCGGCGCCACTACCAGAGCAACGCACGTTATGACCACCATTGCCATAGCAACTATATATCCCCATTTATACGGCATTATGAACGGCTTCAGAACTCTGTAGTTTTCCCTCAGCGTTCTGCCTTTTTCTCTTTTTTCTTTCATTTTGACAGTTCCTCCTCGCTGAGCTGGGATTCTGCGATTTCCCTGTATATATAGCAGGTTTTCAGAAGATCTCTGTGCTTGCCGAGGCCCACGGCTTTTCCCTCGTGAAGGACGAGAATCTGATCCGCATCCATGGCCGTCGATATTCTCTGGGCCACTATGACGGTTATGGCTTCCTTTGTGACGGCCTTAAGCTCGTGCCTTAATTTAGCCTCGGTCTTAAAGTCAAGGGCGGAAAACGAGTCGTCGAACACGTATATATCGGGGTGCTCGCAGAGGGCTCTTGCAATGGATACTCTCTGCTTCTGGCCTCCCGAAAGATTGGTTGCTCCTTCCGTTATCTCCTCGCTGAAGCCTTTGTCCTTTTCCCTTATGAAATCGAGAGCCTGTGCGATTCTCGCAGCCTCCCTCACCTCGTCGTCTGTGGCGTCCGGGTTTCCAAATCTGATGTTTTCGGCGATAGTCCCCGTAAACAAAGTGGCCTTCTGAGGCACGAATCCGATATGCCTCCTAAGCTTAAACAGATCCAGGTCTCTCAGGTCTTTTCCGTTTACCCTGACAGCACCCTTTGTCACATCGTAAAACCTTGGAATGAGGTTTATGAGAGCGCTCTTTCCCGAACCCGTACTTCCTATAATCGCGAAGGTTTCACCCTTATTTATCTTAAAGTTAAGGTTATTTAAAACCGGTTCATCGCTGTCTGCAAACTGAAATGTCACGTCGTCGAATTCCAGGCTCGTGATTTTGTCCACAGTCTCGCCGTTTTCAGGTGACTTTACCGAGCCTTCTGTCTCCAGAACCGCTGTAATACGCCTTGCCGACACCGCGGCTCTCGGATAAAGCATGAAAACCAGGCAGAACAGCATTACGGAGAACATGGCGTGGAAGAGGTAGTCGTTAAAGGCCACCAGCCTTCCCACCTGCAACGCCCCGTCGTCGATTAAAATGGCAGCCACCCAGTATATGAGAAGTCCCGCAAGGTTCATGAGCAGGAAAAATACCGGCTGAGTCATTGACATGAGCTTGAAGAGCTTCTTTGAAAGGGTCGTGTATTCCACGTTGGTCTTATCAAAGCGTTCCTCTTCGTAAGCGTCGTTGGTAAATGCCCTTACAACCCTGATTCCCGTGAGATTTTCCCTGGAAATTCTGTTAAGGCCGTCGATGGATTTCTGCTGAGCCTCAGATATTGGCTCTGAAATCTTTGCGACTATGATTACGCCTATGACGATAACAGGAATGGTAGCTCCGATGATCATGGACAGGGTAAACGACGCCCTCACGGTCATTATGATGCTGAAGGTTATCATGACGGGGGTAAGCAGCGCCGTCCTCAGAAGGACGTTTACGAACATCTGAATCTGAAAGGCGTCGTTGGTAGTTCTGGTGATAAGTGACGCCGTGCCGAACCTGTTCATCTCAAAATGTGAAAATGTCTGTATCTTCTCAAAGAGTTCATTCCTTATATCTCTTGTGATGGACGTGGACATCCTTGCACAGCAGTAACCGGCGATGATGGTTCCTGCAACTCCGATAAAGGAAATTGCCGCAATTACGCCGCCCATCCTGTATATGTAGCCTTTATCCCCCATTGCCACGCCGTTATCGATCATGTCGGCCACGATAGTCGGTATGCCCAGCTCCACCAGCACGAATCCGCAGATGGATATAAGGTCGATAACGAACAGCAGCTTATATCTTTTCAGGTAATGAAGAATAAGTTTCAAAAGTCTCTACCTCTTTCCCGCAAAATGTTTTCCTACTTGATTTATCATAAACTATAATGTAGCCTTATAGTCAATAAGGCTATATCAAAATATGCTGATTTTTTAATGTTTTTCAGATAGGATGCGGGACGATGAAAAAGACCAAATACCTTACAACCGGTGAGTTTGCAGACCTTTGTCATGTGGAAAAGCACGTCATATTCTACTACGATCAGATAGACCTTCTTAAGCCCTTTTTCGTCGAAAAGAACGGCTACAGATATTACTCCTACCATCAGTACGATACATTCCTCGTAATTTCCCTCCTTAAGAACCTGGGTATGCCTCTGAAGGAAATAAAGCGCTACCTTAAAGACCGCAGTCCCTCTCAGTTTCTGGAGCTTCTGGACGCCCAGCTTGCCCGGCTTAACGCCGAAGCCGAAAGTCTAAGGAAAAAGGTTCAGTACGTCAGCGAAATGCGAAATCTGACAGAGGAAGCAGTAGTCGCAGAAAAAGGCGTAATCCGCACCGTCACGCTGCCGCCTGCGCCTTTAATATGCAGCCGAAAACCTGACAGCGGCCAGTCTCTCTTCATGGACGATTTTTCCAAAGAATACACTGCCTTTTGCAAGAGCAATCACCTGTCTGACTCCAGCATGGTGGGAACGGCTCTTAAAGTAGAGCCTGACGGAACAGTTGACACCTCCCGGTTTTCATACCTCTACGCCTATGCGCACGATAGCGGCAAGTGCGAAGACGCGTCAAAATCAGCATATCCCGGCATTTTCCCCGGCGGAAAGTACCTTACCGTCTACCATCAGGGAGAATACGAAACTCTTGACTACGCCTACGATGCGATTTTGTCCTACGCCCGGGAAAACGGCCTTCCATTAGACGATTTTGCCTATGAGGAGTACCTCATGTCCGACGCCGCCGTAAGCTCCCCGTCCGAATACGTAACAAAAATCGCTGTGGCTATCAGAGAGTAATCTTCGGGGACAAAGGGCAAAATAGTTGAGAAGGTGCTGCCGTGGGGTAATGCTTTATACGGCAGCGAGTTCAAACATTTTAGCAGTATGGCTCGTTTTGGTTGAACAATATTCTACCTTTCACCAGGTTTTACTCACTTTAGTTGAAAAGCGCGGACAGATTCCGGATCATATGAAGCGCAGAAAGGCGATAAAGTAAACCAAAACCGCGTAAACCCTGTAAATAGTCGAATTTTATTAAACCGAACCGCAGGTTTGTCCGGAAAAAGTTGAACCGCAGACGATTTTACCAACTTCTTTGTCCATGTTTTATATTGCTTGAAGCAAGATAAAACCGCTGCAACTATTGGCTCTTCAACAGTCATAGCGGTTTTTACCAACGATTTCTGTTCTATAACCCCTTATTAGTTAGCGCCATTCTCAGCATTCGTCGGACTGAATCACTCTGACGCGAATCACGCCGTCGACCGCAAGCAGCGAACGCGCAAAGCGCCCACTGCCGAGATAAATGTTGGCGTTTTGAAGAAGAAGCGAGCGAGTCATGGGATGTTTCCTTTTGAAGTGTTCGCACGGCGTTTGCCGCGTTGTTTTTTTGTTGTTGGTACTGCCGCGGACTCGAGGGGCACCGGCGAACTTCGTCCGATATCGACCGAGCCCTGCGGCTTTGTTCTGCTTGCGTTCGCGTTACGCGGCGGGTGCAGGCTCAACTGCCGCATCAACGTTCTTCGCACGTTCGGCGCGCAGCGCTTCAGCGCGCTTGCGGAAGAAGATTTCGTAGATCGCGAGGCCGACGAGCGG
>CASFAX010000046.1 GCA_949292945.1 uncultured Bacillota bacterium
CCATAACCTGGCTAGGAGTGCTGCAGTGGGTAGCGTAGTTGAAAAACAATATGGCGCTGCGGGCAGTCTGTACGGAGTATTCCGTCTTAAGGTCTCTCTGCTTAAGCGTGATAGGAGGCAGTGTAACCTCTCCTTCCACCACGTCGGAAAACTCAGGGTTCAGATTGAGTCTTCTGGTAATTTCAGCAGCTACCTGATTAGGATCCAGTCCGCTGAACGACTCGCCTACGTGAGTTTCCTTTCCTACTATGAAGAACGTAGGCATGAGCTTTCCAACCGTACCTATGTACTGATATATGTTAGGGTCTCCGGCATATGCAGGCGCGATATAGTCAGGATCCAGAACCGCCTGATAGTCGTATCCGCACTCATTTCTGAGTCTTATGAGTTCAGGTACAAAGGCGAGCATTCCGCTGGAATTTCCCTCTTCGTCGCAGACTGCCGCAAATATGATGTTGCCCTCGAAGTTTTCCACATCGCCGGAAATCATCTCCATGATAGCCATAATGTTGGCATCTCCGGATTTCATGTCGAATATTCCGCGTCCGAAGAGATACTTCCCTGAAGCCATATCGTCCAGAACTTCCTGTCTGAGATTTACTTCCTTCAGCTTTTCTGCCAGAATTTCAGGTTTTGTCGCATATTCGCTAAGGTTGCCGTAATCGGAAATTCCTACCGTATCGGTATGCCCTATGAATACGACAGTTTTTTTGCTCGGAGCTTTTTCACCGTTGACAATGGCAACAGTGATCTTCCTGTTCCACCTGTCGTTCTTTACAGGTACGTAGTAGAGCTTTTCCGGATGCTTTTTGAAGTAGTCCATCCTGCTCATTATCTCGTACACTTTCTCAGTCATGGTGACCTCGTCATCGGTTTCAACGATACTCTTCTGAGCCACGAGTTCCAACGCAATTTCTCTGATTCTCTTACTTAATTCTGCATTCATCATTATCCTCCTGCATACTTAAGACATCTGTTAAGAACTGGCTAATAATACCGGTGATTTCCAGCGCTGAATTCAGGTCTACCCTTTCCTCGCTGCTGTGGAAATTCTCACCGTCCGGTCCCAGCAGGACTGTAGGAATTCCCAGCTTTCCCCCAATGTGGTTGAAATCCCCTATGCTTTGAAAATACGCAAGGTTTGCTTCTTTGCCGCATACCTTTTCCACGCTTTTTTCCAGCTTCTTTAAAAGCGGTTCTTCTTCGTTTATGCAATAAGCGTCAAATCCTCCGTCAAATCCTTCGGCTGGTGACTGCCTGAATTCCACCTCCACCCTGGATCTTATATCTGCCGCTTCTATTGCCTCGTTTACGCGCTCCATTATGGTCTCTTTCGTCTCGCCCCGGACGGTGTGATGGAATATCTCCACCTCAGCGTAATCGGGAACGCTGCACGCTGCACCTCCGCCGTTCATCCTTATGACGCATGGTGTGGAGCTGCCAAGCTTTTCGTCCTTCACCGGCGGAATCTTCTCCAGCTCAGAAACTATAGCTGCTGCATCCACCATGGCGTTTATACCAAGCTCCGGTGTCGCCGCGTGGGCCGACTTTCCGCGCACTTTAATGGTATAGTTGTATCCTCCTCTTGCCCCCAGGCATATACACGGGTGAGGAACGCCGGCAAAACCTGCAGACGGCTCTGCAATTATGGCAAAATCCGCATCTTCTGCCACGTTGTGGATCCTGTCGTTTATTATGAACACAGTACCCAGGCCGTAAGGACCCTCTTCATCAGATACCAGATGATAGATCACCTTTCCTTTAAAGCTTCCGTTTTCAAAGTGATCCTTCGCGAATTTTTCCAGAGCGAGCATCACTGCCGCACATCCGGACTTCATATCCAGAGCTCCGACGCCGTAGAGATGACCGTCTTTTATTATTCCGTCGTAAGGCGGCGTTTCCCATCCGTTGCAGAGAGAAACCGTATCGAGATGACCTCCCAGATATATTACCGGCCCCGGTTTTCCGCTGTCCATCATTCCTACAACGTTTTTACCGTGAAATTTCGTCTCCTTACCCTCATAAAACGTATGAATATCCGCAGGAATTCCTCTTTCCTCAAACCATCCATGAACGAAATCCATAATCTCATCTTCGTGAAAGTAAGGGCTTTTTATTGCAACGAGCTGTCTTAGAAGGTTTATATAACTTTCCTTTGTTATTTCGTAACCCATGTATTTCTTTCTCCTGCCATACTTCTTAAAGTCAACTACCGGCGGCTGCCTCGGTTTACAGAGCCCAGATGTACTCTATAAGGGCCTTGGTAGTCTTTGGCATAACTTTAAGGAGGCTTTCCTTATTCACTCTCTCTGAATACTGGTGGTAGTTGACTCCTATGGGGCCGTATATGATTCCCGGAACAGCAACTTTTTCCATGGCCTCGAAGTCCATGTTGTAGGAATCTCCCCAGAGAGGAGTGTTGTCCGAATACTTCTCATAATCGAAAGGAGATGTTATAGCTCCATAGCTCAGATCGGATATTCCCATGAAGAAGTTTTCGTATCCCAGCTTCTGCCCGAATTCCTCTTCCGACATCTTCTTTGCGAATTCGTAAGCCTTTGTTCCTGTGCCTTCCTTACCCTTTACCAGATTGCTGTGAGTAGGAGGATAATATGGAGGAGCAAATCCCAGGAGAACCAGCGGATACTGGATTCCCGAATAGTCTAAAACAGCCTCCATCATTTCCACCGTAGCTCCAGGGAAGTTGCTTTCGCCGCTGTTTACCTTTGCTACAGCTTTTGCCCTTGCATCGCTGTAGAACTTCTCAAACTCTTCTCCGTGGGCCTCCCTCATTTCATCGCAGAGCTCCACGAAAGTCTTTACACAAGGCTCATAGTATATTTTATCCATAACCTCGGCCTTGTTCATGGTCTTATACTTCTGATATTCGCTGTTAAGCTTTTCAACCTGAGTTTCAAAAGCCTCGGTGCATATCCTTCTCAGCTTGTTTAAAATCTCCTCCGGTGTCATTCCGAAATTGAGAGCCGTAAAGTATCCGTATGCTCTGTGCGGTATGGATACGTCATAGCCCGGCTTCATATCCCTTAAGTTAGCCCATGTAGGAGGAACCGACGCCTCATCCTCATAAACCTCGGAGAATTCCAGACTGCCGTTGGTTCTGAGATATATATCGGATATTATATTAAGAGCAGAGAATCCCTCGTAGCAGTGGCCTGCATGCCCCTTCTTACCCTGAACGATGATGGCAGGCATAACCTTTCCAACAGTTCCTATGGACATGATCTGGGTTCCGTTCTTGCACGCCGTCGGTTCAGGATCTATGAGAAGCTTGTAGTTCAGGCCGTATTTGTCCTGAAACATTCTGAGGATGTTGATGCCGTTTCTCATTCCTGCCGAATAGGATTCCTCATCGGGAACAGGCATGAACAGAAGGCTTCCTTCCAGCTCCTCGGTCTCCGCTTTCTTTGCATATTCCTCAAAGAGCGCTGCATGGAGAGAAAGTCCGCCCTTCATATCGGCTACACCTCTGCCCCAGAGCCACTCTCCCGACTTCAGCGCCTCCATGCTTTCCTCGTCTCCGTCTTTTTCAAACATGTCTTCCAGGAGCTCTTCAAGCTTTGAACCTACTTCGTATGCCCATGGTTCGGCTTTTCCGTATTCTTCGGTGGAAACTACGTCAAAATGGCCGCTGAGTAAAACAGTATCCGTCTTCTTTCCTCTGATCAGAGCATAAGGTATCTTTCTTCCGTACGGATCTGCCGGTATCTCGTACAGTCCTGTGTCTTCAGGATGCTCCTTAAAATACGGCATCTCCCTGAAGAAGTTTGCGAACCACTCCGCCGGTTCCTGTTCAACTGTCGAACAGCTTACACTTTTCATCGAAACAATGGTTTTCAGGATCTCCAAAATTCTCTCTTCCATGTTGCATTCCTCTTTTCTTGAACCTATTTTGATATACTTTTTATAATTCTTATAAGATCGGAGAAAACTCCGTATCCTGTCTGTGTAGTCTCAAGGCCATATTGCAGAATCGTTATCTTGCCCATGAGATCCGTGTAAACGGAAGCTACGGCAACGAGATTTTCATCTGAGAAAACGTCGCCGGCAGGTATTTCAGCCGGAGCCACTTTTCCCGAAACAGTTCCGTCATCATTCCTCTGGGCAACACACATCAGTTTGATTACATTTCCCCTTTCGGCCGCTTCCTCTATGTCTTCAGCCGTTACGTTCCCTATACCTGTTCTGTCGATATCATCAGGCGTTACATCCGCATCCATCAGAGCATTCATCAGAACCGTAAGTTTGGCAGTTGCATCCCATCCTTCCGTATCCATGGAAATATCGGCTTCCATGAATCCTTCCTCACGCCCTCTTCTTACGATTTCATCATCGGGAACGCCCTTGGCCATTTCCTTAAGTATATAATTTGTCGTGGCGTTGAGTATGCCCTCTATCCTGTCCACCTTGCAGTAAGGCAGACACTCATCCGCCATGTTCAAAAGCGGCGTTCCTGCCATGACAGTCGTCTCAAAAAACAGGCATACCCCTTTTTCCGAAGCAAGGTTTTTCAGCTCTCTGTAATACCGGGCAACAGGCCCTTTATTAGCGGAAATCACGTGCTTACCTCTGTTCAGCGCCCTCCTTATGTGGTCTGCTGCCGGAAGTCCCGTCCTGATATTTAAAGGCGTGAGCTCTGCGATCACGTCGTAATCCGCACTTTCAACTATTTCCATGGCATTCATCGAAGAATAGTCCGGATACTTCACGTCAAACCGGCCCTCGTCATTTATTTGTCTCATGGCTTCTTTAAGGTCAAGCCCTCGCGTATTATATAGCGACCCTCTTGAGCCTGTAGCTATGGCGGTGACTATAACGTCGCAGCCGGTATCCCTTAATATATCGTCGCGGGTCTTCATGAGAATACGCGAAAACGCCTGCCCGGCAACTCCAAATCCGAGCAGCGCCACTGAAATCTTCTTCATAGCTGTCATACCTTTCTTTCGTCAACCAGGCAACTTTGATTATACATTTAAAATTCGTGTATCCACGTTGATTATACTCTTTCAACCGTTCCACCGTCAATGTATTTTTCAAGTGTGCTACCTAAAGTAAGTATTGTGAAACATATCTTCGGCTCTTATTATACACTCTTTTCAGATAAATTGCTCGGGAAATTATTTGTATATTAAAAAATTTGATGTGTGACATATTGTATTTTTTACAAATTACTTTAACGCCAAAAAACCGAAAAGGCCTGCCGCGTAATCGAGCGGCTGACCTCTTCGGCTGCGATGTTTGATATTAATTAAGAAAGAACGTTCAAAAGAAATTGTTATGTAACCCTATCTCCTTTTGACAGTTCAAAGTATAGCAGTCTTTTGTGTCGATTCTGTGTCTAACTCTTTAAAGGTCTATGTTGTTTTCAGATTCCCATGGTGAAAAAGCTCATCTGGTCGGTTTCAGGCAGACCGTCGAACACTCCGTAGTTTCTCAGCGCTTCTGACGCCGTCCTGTTGAGCTTTGCCCTGTTTACGGCTTCCTCTATGGTATCGAAAGGCTTTTCCTTATACGCCTCTGCAAGCGCCTTTGCCGCGCTTTCTCCCACGCCTTCAAGGGCAACGAAAGGAAGTAGAACCTTTCCCTCGTCAGTCCAGAATCTCATGTCGTGAGATTTTCCAAGGCACGGCTTTTCAAACTCGTACCCCCTGCTGTACATCTCATAGGCCACTTCCATTACTAGGGAGGCTGAATTTTCCTTTGCCGTAGCATTGGAACCCTTTGCGGAAATTTCGGCTATCCTGTTAAGACACGCGCCCGGCCCTTTAAGGATCGTATCGGCCTCAAAGTCCGCAGCCTTGCTGGTAAAATACGTAGCGTAAAACTCGGCGGGATAGTACACCTTGTACCAGGCCATTCTGAACGACATCATCACGTATGCCACCGCGTGGGCTCTCGGGAACATGTACTGGATTTTAATGCAGGAATCTATGTACCAGTCTGGAACACCGTGCTCCTTCATAACCTTGAGCTGCTCCTCCTTGAGAGGTCTGTTCTTTCTCACGTCCTCCATTATCTGAAAGGACGTCTTATTTTCTATGCCCTTAAGGATAAGGTAGTTCATTATGTCGTCACGGGTGGATATTACCTCGCGCATGGTGGCCGTGCCGTTTCTTATGTAGTCCTGGGCGTTATTGAGCCACACGTCGGTTCCGTGGGAAAAGCCCGATATTCTGACGAGGTCGGCGAATTTGTCCGGTTTCGTGTCGTCCAGCATCTGCCTTACAAAGGATGTTCCGAACTCCGGAATAGCATAGCTTCCGTGGGTGAACTTATAGTCGGGATCTTTTATGTCTAACGCCTCGATTCCGTTGAATATGCTTAATACCTTTCTGTCCGTAAGGTCCACGGTCAGAGGGTCAACTCCGGTCATGTCCTGAAGCTGCCTTATCATAGACGGAATATCGTGTCCCAGAATATCCAGCTTTAAGAGGTTCTGATCTATCTTATGGTAATCAAAGTGGGTTGTCACTATATCTGACTTCGTGTCGTTAGCAGGATGCTGTATCGGACAGAACTCGTATATTTCATGGTCGTCTGGAACGATTATTATTCCTCCCGGATGCTGGCCTGTGGTGCGCTTTACTCCGGTGCAGCCTGCCGTAAGCCTGTCAGCCTCGAATTTATTCAGAGGCCTCTGGGTCTCCTCGAAGAACTTCATGACGTATCCGTAGGCCGTCTTATCCGCGACAGTACCTACGGTTCCCGCCTTGAACACGTTCTTCTCTCCGAATATGGTTCCCACGTATTTATGAGCCGTTCCCTGGTATTCTCCTGCAAAGTTAAGGTCGATATCAGGTTCCTTGTCTCCTTCAAAGCCCAGGAACGTGGCAAACGGTATGGTGAAGCCGTCCCTGTTCATAGGCGTTCCGCACTCAGGACAGTTCTTCTCCGGCATATCTATGCCGCAGTCGTAGAGATTCTTATCTCCCCACTCCAGGTGGTGGCAGTTAGGACATATATAGTGAGGGTCGAGGGGATTTACCTCGGTGATTCCGGCCATGGTGGCCGCAAAGGACGATCCCACTGAGCCTCTTGAGCCTACCAGATACCCGTCCTCCAGTGATTTCTTAACCAGCATCTGAGCGGAGACGTACATTACGGCGTATCCATTGCTTATGATGGAATTGAGCTCCTTTTCAAGGCGCTCTGCTATGGGCTCAGGCAGAGGATTTCCGTATATGCTGTAGGCTTTTTCCATGCATGTGGTTCTGAGGGTCTCTTCGGCACCTTCTATCTTAGGCGGATATTTTCCCTTTGGAACCGGTCTGATTCCGTCATCTATCATATCCGCTATAAGGTTGGTGTTGTCTATTACTACCTCACGGGCCCTGTCTCCCAGATATGAGAATTCCTCCATCATCTCGTCGGTGGTTCTCATGTAGAGTCCCTGGCCGTTTTCCGCGTCCTTATAGCCCATTCCGGCCATGAGAATGTTTCTGTATATGGCTGACTCCGGCTCGTCGTAGTGAGCGTCCGTAGTTGCCACCACCGGCTTTCCAAGCCTGTCTCCAAGAGCAAGGATCCTTTTGTTTATCTCCATAAGCTCATCGTTTCCGGACACCATGCCGTTTTCTATCATAAATCTGTTGTTTATGAGAGGCTGAATCTCCAGGTAATCGTAAAAGCCTGCAATCTCCTCTATCTCCTCTTCGGTAAGTTTGTTGAAAACTGCGCGGTAGACTTCCCCCGCCTCGCAGGCGGAACCTATCAGTATTCCTTCCCTGTGCTCCTGAATAACAGATTTTGGAAGTCTCGGCCTCTTATAGAAGTAATCCAGGTGGGACGTCGATACAAGCTTATATATGTTCTTAAGTCCTTCCTGAGTCTTTGCCAGAAGGATTATGTGGTTTGTCTGCTTCTTCTTATAGTCTATGGTGCCGTCCGGGAGCCTGCAGTCGCTGTCATCAAAGACGTATCCTTCCATTCCATAAAGAATTTTTATGTTAACCCCCTTGTCCTTGGCAAGTTTGTCCGCAGTTTTTGCCGCGTCGGGAAAGCTCTGAACCACTCCGTGGTCGGTAATGGCAACGGCAGGCTGACCCCACTCCGCAGCAGTTTTAACCAGCGTTGAAACTTCGTTGAGTCCGTCCATGGCGCTCATCTTCGTGTGAGCGTGAAGCTCCACCCTCTTTCCCGTTTCCCATGTATCCTGGCGGCGGTGAACTTCTCCTTTTTCGATGACCTTCACCATTACCGTAAGGCAGCGCTCGTACGTGTCCAGCTCCGTATCTCCTTCCACCTTTATGTAATCGCCCTGAGACAGAAGAGAGTCTATCTCCTTCCACTTCTCTTCAGACGCGAAGCACTTAAGGCATACTGACGTCTTTTTATCCGTAATAAGGATGGTGACGAGCTTCTTGCCGTTTCTTAAGGTTCTGGCTTCCTTTTTAAATATTATGCCGCCGATGGCGACCTGTCCGCTATCGGGAGTAAGGGATGAAAGATCGGTAAGAGTGCCGGATACTCCTCGCCCTCCCATGATCATATTTCCGCTTGCAGGGGCTTCCTTCCTGCGGCCTTTCCACTGCTTTCCTCCGCCATTCTGCTGCCATCCCGAATTTCCTGAAGGTGCCTGCTGCGGTGATGGGGTATTTGTGTCACGAACTGCAGACTTTGACGCTTCTCTTGCCTGGGCTATCTCCTTTTCAAGAGATTCCTTTATGTCCTTTTCCTCTGATTCCTCCCAGGCCGTCCTGGCCCTGTCATACTTTTCCTGATTGTTTAAAAATCTGACTCTGAATGAATGTCCCAGATGCTCCCTTATGAGGGACGAAAAGAGAGGCGCCACCTCTTTATTCAGCCTGTCTGCCGCCATTTTGCCCAAAGTGTGCACTTTTAGTAGGTCTTCCCTTATCTCAGCGCTTTCAGGAAGGATGTTGCTGGTAAGGGTTGCATATTTGCCGTTTATTATGCGCACCATGTGAGGTATGAAGTGAACCATCTGCTCGGGAACGTCCATGGCCATGGCATCCTTTTCGTAGACAAACTCACAGCGGACTTCCTTTATCTCCGGAATCTGATGTATGATTACGGCCTTTATCTTTTCAACGTCGTCTGCGGGCATGACAAAATTAAGCCCCACCTTTACGGTAAGAGCCATGTCTGATTTTGAAACGGAAGCACCGAGAATCTCATAACTGAAGCCCCGGTCCCTTCCTCCTATTTTTTCCCACTCTATGTACTTATCGAACAGTTCTCTCATTTTCCTCTATCACTTTAAACAGCTCGTCGGCAAGTTTCTCTTCGGATACGGTTTTAATGACCTTTCCCTTTTTAAATATTACCCCTTTGCCGTCTCCTCCCGCTACGCCGTAGTCGGCTCCCGCAGCTTCTCCCGGGCCGTTTACCACGCAGCCCATTACGGCGATCTTAAGGCCGCCTCTAATTCCGTCCATGTGTGAAAGCCTTTCGTCTACTTCTTCTGCCAGACCCTCAAGATCTATTCTCGTCCTTCCGCAGGTAGGGCATGAAACCAGGTCATATGAAGGCTCTCTGAGGCCCAGAGTTTCCAGAATTTCGCGGGCAAACCTTACTTCCTCCACAGGATCTGCGGTAAGGGAAACCCTCATGGTGTCCCCTACTCCGGCAAGGAGAAGAGCTCCGATTCCGATTGCGGACTTTGTCTTTCCCCGCCTCAGCGTTCCTGCTTCGGTTATTCCTACGTGTATGGGATGCTCGGTTCTTTCCGCCACTATCCTGTGAGCGTCGTAATTCATCCTTACATCGGAGGATTTCAGGGACACCACCAGGTTTTCGTAACCCATGTCCTCAATTACGGCAAGGTTTCTAAGGGCGCTTTCAGCGAGGCCTTCTGCGGTCACTCCGCCGTACTTTCTGACTATGTCCTTTTCAAGGGATCCGGAGTTTACGCCTACCCTAATGGGGATGTTTCTCTCTGCGGCTGCCTTTACAACTTCCCTGACGCGAGCCTCATCTCCGATATTTCCCGGGTTTATCCGTATTTTGTCGGCTCCTGCCTCAATGGCTGCTATGGCAAGGCGGTAGTCAAAGTGAATATCAGCGACGAGGGGCATTTCAGTCTCTCGTCTCACTTTTGCAAATACCTCTGCCGCCTCTCTGTCGGGAACGGCAAGCCTCACTATTTCACATCCCGCTCCGGAAAGCTCTCTTATCTGAGCGCATATTCCCTCAAAGTCGTGAGCATGCCGGTTGCACATGGACTGAATGGATACGGGAGCTCCGCCTCCTATTTTTAAACCTCTTACAGTTACGCTCTTTGCGCTCATTGAAACAACCTCACAATATCGTTATACGTTACGAACACGAACAGTCCCAGAAGGCACATCATGCCTATCATGTGAACCGTCCCTTCCATCTTATCCGTTATGGCTTTGCCTGTTATGAGCCTTATGATGACGAATATAATCCTGCCTCCGTCCAGAGCCGGAAACGGCAGAAGGTTTATGATGGCAAGGTTAAGGCTTATGAGGGCCACCAGATAGACGTAGTAAATGCCGCCGTAAGTCGACGTCTCGCTTACCGCCGAAACTATTCCTACCGGGCCGCTGACCTGATTTACAAAGTCGCCCGATGCGAACAGCTGCTTAAAGGCATCCACCATCATCACCGTCATGTTCCATGCGCCGGAAGCACCGTTGGCGACGGCCTTAAATACGTTATGGGATACCTGACAGGTTATTCCCACCGTCAGTCTGCCGTCCGTCTCTTCGGGGGTCACCGTGACCGTCCTCTCTCCCGAATCTCCTGACACGGTAATGTCAACTTTTCCGTCAGAATCGGTGTTTTCGGCGATGTAGGTTCCTACATCATTCCAGTTTTCGACTTCATCGCCGCCTACTGCAATTACCTCGTCTCCCGCTTCTATTCCCGCTTCCATGGCAGGGCTTCCGTCTGTGACTTCATCTATTACGGTAGTAGTCATACCATATACGGCGGAGATAGCTGTAAGAGCAAGTACGGCTATGAGAACGTTCATCCCTGCTCCCGAAATCAGAATGATTATCTTCTGCCACCATTTTTTGTTGTTAAAGGCCTTGGGATTATCCGAGGATTCGTCGGTATCCTCTCCTTCCATGGCGCAGTACCCGCCAAGAGGCACGGCTCTTATGGAGTAAAGGGTCTCCTTGCCCTGCTTTTTAAAGAGAGCAGGTCCCATCCCGAAGGCAAACTCGTTAACCTGAACTCTGCACGCCTTTGCGGCTATGAAATGCCCCAGCTCGTGAGGAAATATCATAAGCACAAAGAGCAGTATTACATAAATTACTATCATATTATCCTATGCCCTCTTCGCATCTTCTCTGGACAGCCTGTCGGTTTCAACCACATTATCCAGACTGAAATTGTAAATCGGGTCATGATTTTCTAAAAGTTTTTCGAGTTTTTCCCCTATGTCTGTAAAGGAAATTTCACCGCACAGGAACCTCTCCACGAGGATTTCGTTGGCTCCGTTCATATATGCCGTATAGCTGCCGCCTTCCTTAAGAGCGTCAAAGGCAAGCTTAAGGCATCTGAACACTTCCATATCCGGCTTCTCAAAGTCCAGCCTTTCCGGGTATCCTAGAGCTACGCTTATGGGAACTCTCATATCCGGAAGTCCCAGCTGAGCCAGAATGGATGTATCCTCAAACTCCACAGCCGAATGGACGATGCTCTGAGGATGAACGAGAACCTGAATATCTTCGGAAGGTACGTCAAAGAGCCACCTTGCTTCTATGACCTCGAGGCCTTTGTTCATCATGGTAGCCGAGTCTATAGTTATCTTCCTTCCCATGGACCAGTTGGGATGTTTAAGTGCCTGGGCGGCCGTCACGCCTTTAAGCTGCTCATAGGTGTATCCTCTGAACGGGCCGCCGGATGCTGTAAGGAGTATTCTCTTTATCGTCTTGCCCCTGTTTCCTTCAAGGCACTGAAATATGGCGCTGTGCTCGCTGTCCACGGGTAAGAGCTTTACCTTCTTTTCCCGGACAAGGTTCATAACCAGCTCTCCTCCGGCCACCAGAGTCTCCTTGTTTGCAAGAGCTATGTCCTTTCCTGCTTCTATGGCGTGGTATGTGGGAACAAGGCCTCTCATTCCCATGAGAGAATTTAAGACTATATCGGCTTCAGAAAGGGTCGCCGCAGCGATAAGTCCCTCTTCTCCGGACCAAAATTCGGTTTCTAAAAGCTCTGGTGACAGCTCTTTTTTCAGAGTTTCCGCATCTTCCTTTTCCGCCGTTACCGCTATATCAGGTCTGAACTCCCTAAGCTGCTTTCTGAAAAGCTCCGTGTTTTTCCCGCAGGTCATGGATACCACTTTGAACTTATCAGGAAATCTCCTTATTACGTCAAGGCTCTGAGTTCCTATGGATCCCGTGCTTCCTAAAATCGCTACTTTTTTCATCCCATCCTCCGCTTCCTCTTTGTCTACATTAGAACAAGGACTATGTAGTAGTATACCACCGGCGCGGTGAAAAGAACGCTGTCAAACCTGTCCATTATTCCGCCGTGTCCCGGTATGAGCGTGCCGTAGTCCTTTATTCCCATCTTTCTCTTATATGCGGACGCCGTAAGATCTCCGCACTGAGCCATAATCGCACCTATGAGCCCTATTATGAGGCAGTGCACCGTCATATCCGGAAGGAACAGGCTGTAGGAACCGTTTAAAATCGGAAAGAGGAATTTTCCAAAGAGTCCGCAGCAGACGATGCTTCCGATAGTTCCTCCTACAGCGCCTTCTATAGTCTTCTTCGGGCTCAGGTTCGGGCAGAGCTTGTGCTTTCCGAGGAATACTCCCGTAAAGTATGCAAATATGTCCGTGCAGAAGGCGGACAGAAGAACCAACCACACCATGCCGCTGAACATTTCCGTCCTGTCTATCATCACGACGTGATAGGAGAAAAATACGACATAGATTATCCCCAGCATGGTGGCGAGGGCGTCCTCTATCTTCCTCTCGTTTATCTTGAACATGTATATGGAACTTGCCATGATCGAGGCTGCAAGCCAGGCTATTATGTACTCGTGCTCCATAGGAAAGAAGCCTCCTATGACGTAGAGCACCACCATGGAGCCGTAAGCTATAGCCCTGCTCGGACGCACGCCCATAGCGTTAAAACCGTTAAAGAGCTCATTAACTCCCATAAAGCCTATGACTATGCAGAGAGCCGTAATAAAGTATCCGCCCAGGTATACCAGAATGAGAAGCGGCACCATGCAGAGCCCCGAAATAATTCTCGTTTTCATAATTCTACTCTTTCTATTTATGTATTTTACTTTCTTCCGCCGAACCGTCTTTCCCTGTGGCTGTACTCCTCCAGCATCCTCTCGAACACCTCCGGCGTGAAATCCGGCCACAGCACATCTGTAAACTCAAGCTCGCTGTAGGCGCTCTGCCACAGCATGAAGTTGGAGAGCCTTTCCTCTCCGCTGGTCCTTATTATGAGGTCAGGATCGGGAATATTTCCGTTTTCATCTCCCGTATAGAGCCTAGACGAAATTAGACCCTCCGTAACGTCCTCAGGAGCGATTACACCTTTTTTTACGTCTTCGGCAATTGATTTCACCGCTCTGGTGATTTCCGCCCTGCTGCCGTAATTTAAGGCTATGGTAAAGACCAGCCCGTCGTTATTGGAAGTGGTTTCAAGAGCCTTTTCAAGGCTTTTCCTTGCAGGAGCGGGAACGGGAGAGTAATCTCCCATAACCCTGACTCTTACGTTGTTCTTCGTGATTTCAGCAAGCTCGCTGTCCACGTATTTTACGAGAAGCTTGAAAATACCGCCTACCTCTTCGTCGGATCGCTTCCAGTTCTCCGTTGAAAATGCGTATACAGTCAGGTATTTAATTCCCAGCTCAGCAGACTTTCTTACGATTTCCTTCATAGCCAGCATTCCGGCGTTGTGACCGGCTACCCTTGGCAGCATTCTCCTCTTCGCCCACCGGCCGTTTCCGTCCATGATTATGGCCACGTGCGTCAAAGGCGGATTTTTCTTAAGTTCAGTCATATTTCCCTCTCAAAACTTCAGGCTGCCCCGATAACTCGAGCCAGCCCTTATAATCTGTTCCTATTCCGGAGAGAGCCTAAACCTCCATAATCTCCTTATCTTTAGCTGCCACGATGGAATCTATCTCCTTTACAGCCTTCTCGATCTTCTTCTGAACCTCGTCCAGTTCCCCCTTAAGGTCGTCCTCTGTCAGCTCTCCGTCCTTCTGCTGCTTCTTAAGGATGTCGTTAGCCTCACGCCTTAAGTTTCTGATGGCGACTTTGGCTTCCTCGCCCATCTTCTTCGTGGTCTTGGTGAGCTCCTTTCTCCTCTCCTCGGTAACCTGAGGAATTGAAAGCCTTACGGACTTTCCGTCGTTAGACGGGGTAATTCCTATGTCGGCGATGTTTATGGCCTTCTCGATGTCTCCGATGGACTTAGGGTCAAAAGGTGTAATGAGCAGAGTCCTCGGATCAGGCACTGAAATGTTGGAAAGGTTCTTAAGCGGGGTCGGAGATCCGTAGTAATCCACCATAACCTTGTCCAGCAGCGCAGGATTGGCTCTTCCCGCTCTTACCGTGTTAAGGTCGCTCTTCAGCACTTCTATGCTTCTTGCGATTCTCTCTTCTAAACTCTTATGATTGTGGCTCATGATAAGTCCTCCTATGATATTATAGTTCCGATGTTCTCACCGCACACAGCCTTAAGGACGTTTCCTTCCTCGGCTATGGCAAACACGTGGATTGCGATGTTGTTATCCCTGCACAAAGTCGCTGCCGTAAGATCCATAACCTTAAGATCCTTTTCCAAAACCTCCATATGAGTCAGATGGTCGTACTTCACAGCATTTGGGTCCGTATTAGGGTCTGCCGAATATACAGCGTCCACATTTTTTGCGAGCAGTATCACGTCGGCATCCATTTCGGCAGCTCTCAGCGCAGCCGTGGTATCCGTGGAGAAAAACGGATTGCCGGTTCCCGCACCGAAAATGACCACATCCTTATGCTCCAGCTGACTGATAGCCTTTCTTCTGGCGTAAGGCTCGGCTATTTCCCTCATCTCGATAGCCGTCTGAACCTTGGCCTTTACCCCTGCAGCCAGCAGCGCCGACTGAAGTGCCAGAGCGTTCATGACGGTGGCAAGCATACCCATGTAGTCCGCCGTAGCGCGATCTATATCGTTGCTGCTGCGTCCTCTCCAGAAATTGCCTCCGCCTACTACGATGGCAACCTCCACACCCAGATCGTGAACTTCTTTTACCTGTCTGGCGACCCTTCCCGTCATCTCTTCGCTGATGCCGAAACGATCTTCTCCTGCAAGGGCTTCGCCGCTTATCTTCAGAAGTATGCGCTTATATTTAGGTTCCATGATATTAACTCCTTCTACGGTGAACTTCTTTTACCGTGACCGGCCGTTCTTTTATGATATTATAGCACGGCAGGCGGTATAAAGGAAAGAATAATTTAACCGTCTTCTCTCCCTCATTCACGCTCTTTCGCGTGCACGTAGACATATCCTATATTACGGCGTTCAGCATTGCATCGGATATTACTGCCGTTCCACCGATAGCGGTGACCGTCTGAACGACGTTGGTATACACAAAGTCTGCCGCAGTTTCCGTATTATATTTATTTACCAGCATTATCGGCGAATCACACGCATTTGCAAGAACTCCTCCCGTAAGACCGTCAGGAAAATCGTCTCCCGAAGCCACGAATACAGTGTCCGCATCCGCAAAGAACTTCTCTGCTACAGCTTTTCCCGTCTCATACCTGGTATCGCCGTATATTCTCGTAACCTTACCGCCTGCGGAAGTGCTTACCTGGTTCATCACCGTATCGCTTACCGCAGCAGTTCCTCCCAGCACGTAGCAGGTGTTCTTTCCGCCAAGTCCTTTAAGGAATCCCACCTGAGCAGAAGTCAGGCTGTTTCCCGTAAGGAGAACGGGATTTCCAGTCGCGGAAGCTGTAAGAGCGTCAGCATATTCTGTGCCTGACGCTACCATTATCTCGTCAGAGCTGCTTATGCCAAGTTCCTCAAGGACCTCGAGGTTGGTCTCATATCTGTTTTCACCGGCAAGCCTTACCACATTGTAATCTCCCAGGCTCTTTTCAAATGAAGTTGAAATTACGCCGGTCCCTCCTATGAGATAGACCGTTCCGTCAGCTTTAAGATTCTGATCGATATAGCTTTTCACATAGGATTTGTTATTTTCGTTTACGACCAGAATAGGCGCGTCTCTGTCAGCGGCCAGAGCCGTTGCTGACAGCGCATCTGCAAACCCGTCGCTGTATGCAACCACTATGTTGGAGAATTTGCTTACTCCAAGCTTTTTCTTCAGCTCATCTGCTACCTTTACGGCCGTTTCAAAGCGCGTGCTTCCTGCAAATCTCTCTGTATCGGCAGTCAGACTTCCGTCAAAGGATTCAGTTACCACCGTAAGGCTGTAATCTCTCGTCTTTCCTGAAGACGATGTTACCTGTATGTCAGCACGCTTTGCACCGCTTTTGTTAAGCACGATGCTTCCTGCTCCCGAAACCTTTGCATCCTTATACGCCGTCGCCTTTACGTTGGTCTTTTTCGTTCCATCCTCAACTACAGCCTCATAGGTATATGTATAAGGATCAAAGTCTGACGCAAGCTTTCCGTCCTCTACCGTCAGTGTCTTCAGGTAGTTTACGTTGTTTCCGCTTCCCGACGGCTTTGCACACGCAGTTGACGGCATGTTGCTGTACACAGGTATATCGAAGGTGAGAGACTTGTCGCCGTAGCTGCTGTATCCTCCGGCAAGCTTCGCTCCTTCCATCTGCGCTCCGTATATGCTGGTCATGTACTGGCCTGTTCCCACCGATGCAATGCCGTTTAGAACGTTAAACCTCTGGAAATACAGGGTGTATTTATTGCTGTTAACGTAGTTTGAAGCGTAGATGCTGACTCCTCCGTTTATGGATTTTTCCGGAGTATCCCATCCCTGCTTCTTCGCATATTCCAGTCCGTTTGCAACCGCATCTTTGCCGCCGCCGGCATACGCGTTTATGTTCATGAAGTTGTAATACCCTTCATAACCCTTAACATCGCCTGAAATGCTGGCGCCGGTTCCGTTTGTGCCCTGTTCGCTTAAAATCATTGACGCGATTATCATAGGATTAACTCCCAGATTCTTTCCGGCATCGTATATGATCTGTGCGTAGGATTCGGAAGTTCCCGGAGCGTTTCCCTCAAGGAAGGTTCCCGCTGCGACCTGCTGTACAGCCGCCAGGGTCTGAGTGGATGAGTCGAACCTGCTCGACATGAACTGGAATATATCGGTGCTGTTGAGGAAGTTTCTCGGATCCATGTAGTAGGCTACTGTTTCCTCAGATGCAGCGACCCAGTTTCCGCTGTCAAATGATATGTAGCTGTCCCCCGACAGGCTGTATGCGCCCTTTGCCACCGACTTAAGCACATCGGACAGGCTGTTTTCCACCAGGCTTACTCCCAGAGCGCTTTCCTTATCCACTGCGGTTTCCCAGTCAAGGCCGGTCTTTACAGCTCTGAAGTTCCAGTTTGGATGATTCTGATATATCTGATAAAGTCCTGCATAGTAGCTTTCTGGAAAACCTGCGTTCTGCATTTTCGTTTTAAAATCCGAAGGAACCTGCGCGCTGCCTCCTCCGCCGCCGCCAGATGTTCCCTTGCTTATATATGAGGAGTGAACAAACCCCGTCATTCCTCCGTAGCTCACCTTATACCAGATCGATCCGTCTGATGCTTTAACGCCCTCTTCGATTATGGTTACAGATGCACCGTTCGGTATGGTAACTACAGCAGCATAGTCCGTTCCCGGGCCTGACCTCATGTTAAGTCCGCTTGCCGAGCTTACCGTTCCCGTTCCGGCAGCATATGCCGTAGATGCCGTCACAAAAAACAAAGCCATTATAACCGCAAAAACAGTTATCACAATGGCTTTCCGTTTCATATCGTGTTTAAAATGTCTGAATCTTTCCGTACGCAATGCTGTGCCTCCCTTTTAACTTGCAGAATTCATGCACATGTGAAAGTATCGCGCCCAGCGATTTTCTGATATTTTACCATACTTTGGCTCTGAGTTCCAGCACTAACGGCGATTCTCATGTTTTTGTTTTACACGCGAAGAAGGCGCCGCCCTAAGGCAGCGCCTCCCTCATTAAGGATCAAGACTAAATCTCTGTTGTGCATTTAACAGTACAATCTGTCATCTGCTAAGCCTTCTCTTCAGGACCATACTTCTTTCTGAGTACGAGCAGTACCAGGGTCATGAGAGCAAACGCGATGATAAGGCTTATTACCACGTTCCTTACGAAACCTGCGATTACGTAGCTTACACAGCTTACTATAGCAACGGTAATTGCATAAGGCAGCTGAGTGTTTACGTGGTTGATGTGGTAGCACTGAGCACCGGCAGACGCCATGATGGTGGTATCAGAAATCGGTGAGCAGTGGTCGCCCATTACAGCTCCGCCCATGCAGGCTGAAATGGAGATGTACATCATGGTCTCGTCGAGTCCTTCGAATGCAGCGATTACGATAGGAATCAGAACTCCGAATGTTCCCCAGGAAGTACCTGTTGCAAATGCAAGGCCGCATCCTACGAGGAATACGATTGCCGGCAGGAAGCTTAAGAACGATCCTGCGCTGTTCTTAATGATCTCAGCTACGAAAGGAGCTGCTCCGAGAGAGTCAGTCATGGTCTTAAGGGTCCATGCGAATGTCAGGATGAGGATCGGTGCGATCATAGCCTGGAATCCGTTAGGAACCTGATCCATGGCATCTCTGAAGCTGATAACCCTTCTGCACATGTAGTATATAACTACTATGATCAGTGCGAAGAGACCGCCTGTGGAAAGACCTACAGCCGCATCGGAGTTGGCGAAGGAATCGATAAACGGTGTTCCGCTGAAACCGCCGCCGGAGTAAACGATACCGGTAACGCAGCATATGATGATGATTACAACCGGGATAACCAGGTCGATAACCTTACCGTTCTCGTTAACCTTAACGTTCTCGGAATCTGCGAAAGGTCTTTCAGGAGTGGTGTAGATGTCGTTGTACCTGATAGCGTTTTCTTCATGCTTTCTCATAGGACCGAAGTCGATTCTCAGGAGAGTAGTCATAAACATGAAGAATATGGTGAGCAATGCATAGTAGTTCCAAGGGATTGCTCTGATAAATACAGCAAATCCGTCTTCACCTTCTACGAAACCGGAAACTGCTGCCGCCCAGGATGATACCGGAGCGATGATGCAGACAGGAGCGGCTGTAGCATCGATGAGGTAGGACAGCTTAGCCTTGGAAACTCTGTGGCTCTCGGTGATAGGACGCATTACGGAACCTACAGTCAGGCAGTTGAAATAGTCGTCTACGAAGATGAGACACCCCAGAATGATCGTCATTATCTGAGCGCCGATTCTGGTCTTAATCTTAGTACCTGCCCAGCGGCCGAATGCGGCAGAACCTCCGGTCATGTTCATCATGCATACGATGATGCCGAGAGTTACAAGAAATACGAGGATACCTACGTTATAGGAATCGGAAAGATTCATTATGATTCCGTCCTGAAGAACGTGAGTGAAAGTTCCTTCAAAGCCGAAACCGGAGTAGAGAAGACCTCCTACTACGATACCGATGAAGAGAGAACTGTATACCTCTTTAGTAATAAGTGCGAGTCCGATTGCTACTACTGGAGGCAGAAGCGACCATGCCGTGTCGTAAAGAGCAGGCACGTACTCTTCCTCCTCTGCCATGGCGAGTACAGGACAGCTTGCTACGATCAGCATAGCCATACCTATAATCCAGGCAGCTCTCTGCTTTAAGCTCTTCATAAATAAATCCTCCTTAGTAAAAAGATTTAGTCCCTTCTCTTTCTTTTACCACCAATGTGTGCAAAAGTCAATAGATTTGTGAAAAAATTGTGAAGCGTCTGTCTTATTTTGTTTATTTCAAACATATACGTTGTGTATTCGAACAAATGTATACACGCAATATTCTGACATACGCCTCAATTTTCTCTTTCCTTTTCCACTCAAATTATATATAATGTGCTTGGCATGACTTCGCAGACATAGAATCGGGAGGACACTATTTTGAAAACTCTACTCATCAAAGGCGGCAGAGTCGTCGATCCAAAACAGAATCTTGATAAGATAACAAACATCCTCGTCAGTGACGGAAAAATTGCAGGTGTAACCGATGAAACGCCCCGGGCAGACTTTGTCATAGACGCTTCAGGCAAAATAGTCTCGCCGGGATTCATCGACATCCACATGCACGAAGATAAATACGACGAAAAGAGCGGTTCCATCCTCAAGAGCATGAGCACTTCCGCCCTTCACATGGGAGTCACCCTTGACGTAGGCGGAAACTGCGGCGATAATTCCATGAACCCGAGCCGCTTTCTCGATATTACAGACCGCGACGGCGCTCCCGTAAACATCGGGATTCTCGTCGGTCACACATGGCTCAGAAATTCCGGCGGAAAAACGGATAAGTACAGCCCCGTGTCCCACGAGACTCTTACCATGATGAAAAAATCCTGCGAAAAACACCTGGCAAACGGAGCCCTGGGCATTTCCTTCGGAGTAAAATACGTGCCCGGTACCACCGACGAAGAAATACTCGGCTTAAGCAGACTTTGTCATAACGACGACAAAATCGTAAGCTCCCACGTTCGCGCCGACGTGGACGGAGTCTTCGATGCCGCTGATGAACTCGCATGGACAGGCCAGAAAGCCGGCGTCAGAGTGCAGTTTTCTCACATAGGTAGCATGGGCGGATACGGCCAGATGGACAGGCTTTTAGAGAAAATAAACGGTTACAGAGAAAGCGGCATAGACATGCTCTGCGACTGTTATCCTTACAGCGCATTCAGCACCGGCATCGGCGAAACCACCTACGACGACGGATTTCTGGAGCGTTACAAGGCCGGTTATGACAGCATCCTCATAGTCAGCGGAAAATACGCCGGCAAAAGGTGTACTAAGGAGATATTTGACGAGCTCAGAGCCGAAGCCCCTGAAACCGCCACTGTCGGATATTTTATGAGGCCGGAAGAGATAAAAACCGCACTTCTCTCCCCTCTCGTAATGCTAGGAAGCGACGGAGTCAGAACAGACGGCATGGGTCACCCGAGAGCATCAGGCGCTTTTGCCAGATTCATATCGGACTACATGGCAACGGGACTTATATCCATCACAGACGGAATCAGAAAAATGTCCACCATGGCCGCAGAACGCCTAAGCCTTCACCACAAGGGAAACCTGCTGGCGGGAAGCGATGCCGACATAACGATATTCGATCTCGACAAAGTAAAAGACATGGCAACCTATGAAAACGGGCAGATACCGCCTGTAGGCTTCGATTACGTTCTTATCGGCGGTGAAATCGCCCTTGAAAATGACAAAGTCGTAAACGACC
>CASFAX010000047.1 GCA_949292945.1 uncultured Bacillota bacterium
TCGAAAAGCAGCGGCGTATCCTGCTGAAGATGCGCCTCAAGCGCCGCGTTCCGCACGTCCTGCTCCAGCTTGACGCGCGCCTCGGGCAGAATTTCGCCCTTCACCTGCTCGAAATACTTCTCCGCGGTTATCGGGTCCGTCTGCATCCGGTTTGTGATGATGCCGGCGTGGAAGTCGCTGCGCAGCCCTTCGACCGCAATTCTTTGGCTCTCCTCGTCCGCGCCGCGCATGTAGAACAGCACGGCGTCGCGCGCGCGTTCGAAATTCGCGTTGAAGTTCGTCGGCGTCGGGTCCTCCGCGACGGAAGCGATAGCGCTCTGCACCGTCTGCTGCGTCGTCTGCTTCGCGTACTTGCCCATCTCCTGCGCCTCGTAGACGCTCGCCTTCTCCTCTGCGGAGAGGCGGCTTCCGGCGACGGACTTCAAAAAAGCCTGCTTCTGCTGAGGCGTGCGAAGATTCTGCGCGCAGCGCTCCGTCACGACCTCGAGATACTTCGACGTGTCGTCGTAAAGCCCCTTAGCGTTGGCGAGCTGCCGCGTCGCCTTCATGCCCTTCTCGGGGTCGTTGAAATACTGGTTGACATACTCGTGCCACTCGTTGGCGGCCTCCATAACCTCGGCGGCGTCGTGGTCCTCCTGCATTTTCACGAACCGCGCGCCCATAGCCGTGAGGATCTGCGCGGATGACTGCATAGCAAGCCTCTCAGCTCTTCCGGACATATATGCGACGCGTGCTGTTTCGTCTCCGCCCATTTTAGAAAGCTTCGCGCCGGCGGCCTCGACAAAGTGGTGAAAGATGAGGCGGCAAAGGGAAAGCCCCTCCTGGGAATATGCCTGGGCATGCAGCTTCTATTTGACGAGGGGGAGGAGTACGGAAAACACAGATGCCTGGGACTGATTCCGGGCAAAGTGGTGTCCATGAAGCCTGTAATTCCGGAAGGGTACAAGGTTCCCCACATAGGCTGGAACAGGCTTATGTTCCCTGAAGAAAGGCCGAAAAGCCTTCTGTTTAAGTACGTAAGCGAGGGAGACTGCGTATACTTCGTTCACTCCTATTACGCATCGGAATGCGGACCGTACGTGATTGCGGATACGGAATACGGGGCGCGTCTTACGGCCGCCGCGGCAAAGGGCAATGTTTTCGGATGTCAGTTTCATCCCGAGAAAAGCGGCAAAGTGGGACTTTCCATACTCAAAGCCTTCTGCGAGCTGAAGCCGGGAGAGGAGGCGGGCATATGAACGTATTTCCTGCCATAGACATATTTGAAGGAAAGGCCGTAAGGCTTTTCAAAGGCGACTATAACGAGATGACCGTCTACAGCGACAATCCTGCGGAGTTTGCGGCGGAGTTCGAGAGAAAAGGCGCCCGCTTTCTCCACATGGTAGATCTGGAAGGCGCAAAATCCGGCCTCACTCCGAACCTTGAGACCGTAAGGAAGATAGCGTCGGAGACGGGACTTTTCACCCAGCTGGGCGGCGGAATAAGAAGCCTTGAAACCATAGAAAAATACCTTGAAATCGGCGTGGACAGGCTCATTCTGGGAACTGCCGCCATCACGGAAGAGGGCTTTGCCCGCAGGGCGGTGGAAAAATTCGGGGCGGAGCATATCGCCATAAGCGTGGACATAAAAGACGGTCTTGTAGCCATAAAGGGCTGGACCGAGGTCAGCGACGTGACTTGCGAGGATTTCTGCGCCTGTATGGAGGAAGACGGCATAAAAACCATCATCTGTACTGACATAAGCAGGGACGGAGCCATGAAGGGCACCAACCTGAAGCTTTACAGGAAGCTTAACGACAGGTTTGATCTGGACATCATAGCTTCCGGCGGCGTTTCATCTCTTTCCGACGTGAAGGCTTTGTCTGAGATGAACCTCTACGGAGCGATTTTGGGAAAGGCTCTGTACACAGGGGCCGTGGACCTTGAAGAGGCTATCAGCCTTGCGGGACGCCAGGACGAGCCTGAGAAGGGAGGCAGACTTTGATAACTAAGAGAATAATCCCGTGCCTTGACGTTAAGGACGGACGGGTAGTCAAAGGGGTCAATTTCCAGGGGCTTTCCGACGTATCTTCGCCTGTGGAGCTGGGAAGGTACTACTCGGAAAACGGAGCCGACGAGCTGGTCTTCTACGACATAACAGCATCGGCGGAAGGAAGAGCCCTGTTTACGGACATTCTGACGGAGGTTGCGAGAACCATATTCATACCTCTTACCGTAGGCGGAGGAATAAATACCATTGACGATTTTGACAGAGTTTTAAAGTGCGGCGCCGACAAAGTCAGCGTCAACTCGGGGGCCATAAGAAACCCGGGCCTCATAAGCGAAGCGGCAAAGAAGTACGGCGACCAGTGCGTCGTCCTTTCCGTGGACGCAAAGCGGGAGGACGGTCGTTTCTGCGTTTACGCCAAAGGCGGAAGAGAAAACACCGGAATGGATGCCATAGAGTGGATAAAGAAGGGAATCTCCTTAGGCGCAGGAGAAATCGTCTTAAACAGCATAGATACCGACGGCGTAAAGAAGGGCTTCGACCTTGAAATGCTGAAAGCCGTGTGCGATATTTCCCCCGTTCCCGTAATAGCCTCAGGCGGTGCCGGATGTATTGAAGACTTCATAACTCTGTTTAAAGAGATACCGGAGGTGGACGCAGGTCTTGCGGCTTCCATATTTCACTTCGGCGAGGTTGCAATCCCGGATCTGAAGAAAGCTCTGGCGGAAGCCGGAATAAACGTGAGATAAACCAGGCAGAACAGGAGATGACTGAAATGGTTAAGATAGACGAACTTAAATTTGACGAGAAGGGACTTATTCCTGCGGTGGTGACGGACTTTTCCAGCGGCAAGGTGCTGACCGTCGCCTACATGAACAGGGAAAGCCTTGAGATTTCAATGGAAAAGGGACTCACATGTTTTTGGAGCCGCTCAAGGCAGGAGCTTTGGCTGAAAGGTGAGACTTCGGGAAACTACCAGCACATCTACAGCATAACGGCAGACTGCGACAGAGACGCTCTGGTGGTGAATGTGACAAAGGACGGCCCGGCGTGTCACCTGGGCACCGACTCCTGCTTCAACGATCTGGTTTACCTGAATCCGGAAAACGCAGGGTTCACCATGGAGAGCCTTATGGAACTCATCAAAGGCAGAAAGACGGAGAAAAAGGAAGGCTCCTATACCACCTACCTCTTTGAAAAGGGAATCGACAAAATTTTAAAGAAGGTGGGCGAGGAGTCCACCGAGGTCATAATTGCAGCAAAAGCCGGCGACAAGGCTGAAACCATATACGAGATTTCCGACCTGGTATACCACGTGATGGTTCTCATGATAGAGATGGGAATTTCACTGGATGATATAAAGGCGGAGCTTGCAAGCCGCCACGTAATCGATCACAAGGTAAAGCAGGAGAAGATGGTGTAGGGACGGCGGCTTGGCCAAATGATTTAAACAGCACGACAAGAAAGAGGGCTTTCACTTAAGCCCTCTTTTAGGTTTCCACTATTTATTTTTTCCTTCAGTTAATACCGAATCTATATAAATGGTCTCCTTCTCATGTGATAACTTATGAGACAACACATCTGTCAGACGAATCTGCTGAGATTTCGGCGTTTAACTTATGCAGGATATTTTCCTCTGCTTCGCAGTGTCTACTGCTGGATTCTGCTCGTCTCTAAAACAGATTTCTGATTCGAAGTGCTGCCGCAATCTTGTCTCCTGGTCCTAAAAACGTCTTCTTCATTGCGACTCACTCCTTTCCTCGAAATTCCATTCCCATATATGAAAACTTGTTTCTTTCGTTGTCCTAATACTAATACATAATGAGTCAGAAGTCAATACCTATTTTTACATTTTTTATATTTTATATATTTCTGACTTTGATACGAGGGGCGGAAAAGGAAAACAGGAAGCAAACTTCTCGGTTTCTTCTTGACAAAGGGAGAGGCGGGTGATAAAAGAGGAGAATCTGGAGAATGAGGAAATCGGAGGTTGAGTATTATGAAAGTAAAACGGCTGGCGGCAGGCGGTCCTCTGTGGACAAAGGCTGCGGATTTTGCGGAAGGGTGCTCGTGGGCAGCCGGAAAACACGTGGCGCAGCTTCTTCGGGAAAACAGGTTTAGCGACTGGGAAGCCTTTTTTGCGGCCGTAGAGGGCGGGAAAATCCTGGGGTACTGTACTTTTCTAAAAGAAGATTATTTTTCCGAGAACAGGTATACGCCGTGGATAAGCAGCGTCTTTGTAACGGAAGAAGCCAGGGGAAACAAAATAAGCTTTCAGATGGTAGAGAGGGCAGTTTCCTATGCTCGTGACTGCGGATTTAAGAAGGTATACATACCGTCGGAGACGCGGGGGCTTTACGAGAAGTGCGGGTTCAGAGAAATTGACTCCATGGCAAACCTTGCGGGAGATATCTGCGTTATTTACGAAAGGGAAATACTGTAAGGATTGCAGCAGCTTAAAAAGGGGTATCAACATAACGATGAAACAGGTCTTAATGTAATAAGGCCTGTTTTTTACGGGCGGATTTTGGTATAATAGTAAATTAGGTTTAAGAAATAACAGTACGGGAGATGATTTAATTGCAGATTACCGACAGGGTGAAGAACTGTAACGGATGCTCGGCCTGTATCGTGGGATGCAAGTACAGCGCCATCAAAATGGTTACAGGGGAGGACGGAAGGAAGTTTCCGGTTATAGATGAAAACGGGTGCAGCAAGTGCAATAACTGCCTGCTCTACTGCCCGCTGTATAATCCCGTAACACTTCCTCAGTTCGACGATTTTTACGAGTACGACGAAGAGTATTACGAAAGAGATATGCCGAAGGTTTACCGGGCGACGAAGAGAAGCGTCAAAAATGGCGTGACTACCGACTTTACTGGGACTCTCTGCCAGATAGCGGGGCTTAAATCGTTAATGGGCGATAAGCTGAGCCACGATCTGAGACTCTATCCTCTCTACTGCGACAGGGATAATCCGAGACGTCCCGAGTGCAGGGACTGCGTCTTCTGGGACGTAGAGTAGCATGACTGCGAAGGCGGAAGCGAGAAGGCGTGCGGCCGCTGTCAGGGAAAGTTTAAGCCCTGAGTATATGAGTAAAGCTTCGGGAATAATATCGCGCAAAGTCTTAAATCTCTGCGAGTTCAAAAGATGCAGCAGACTGTTCATCTACGTGTCCGTAGCCGGAGAGCCGGATACGGAAGAGATAATAAGGGCTGCCCTTGAGGAAGGAAAGAGAGTTTTCGTGCCGAGGTGCACGGGGCCTTCAGTTATGGAAGCCGTGGAGATTAAAGATTTTGACGAAGAACTGATCTTGGGAAAATACGGAATACCTGAGCCCGCAGGAGGAGAGGCGGTTTTGCCCGGCTCTATCGACTTTGCGGTAATACCCTGCGTAGCTGCAGCCTTTGACGGAAGGAGACTTGGCCACGGCGAGGGATACTACGACAGATACCTTGAAAAGACGAAGTGCCCTGTGGCGGTGCTATGCTTTTCTCCCCTCGTTACGGATGATATTCCGACGGATTCTTACGATAGAAAGGCTGACATGGTGATGACTGATGATAAGTAATCTTGTAGTGGCTCTTGAGGCCGTTGTGCCGGTGTTCGTCCTTATCGGAATCGGCATGGTGGTGAGGAAGGCAGGAGTTGTAAACGAAACCGAAAACAAGCACTTCAACAGGCTCATATTCCTGGTGTTCTTTCCGACGCTGATGTTTCAGAATCTCTACGGTACGGATATAGAAAAAGCGGCTAATCCGAAGCTTATGGCTTTTGGCGTAATTGCCGTTCTGATATCCTTTGCCGCTGCGGCTCTGGTGGTCATGAAGATAGAGAAAAATCCCCATTCGCGGGGAGCAATGATACAGGCCATATTCCGGAGCAATTTTGTGCTCATGGGAATTCCCGTGGCGACGAACATCTGCGGTCACGGAAACATAGCGGTAACCGCCATAATGGTAGCCGTCATCGTTCCTCTGTTTAACGTCCTTGCGGTAATAACCCTGGAGGTTTTCCGGGGCGGACGGGTTTCGGCAGGGCACATAGTAGTGCAGATCGTAAAGAATCCTATAATATTAGGAGCGGTGGCGGGAATAATCGTATCCCTTGCCGGTATTCACGTTCCGGACCTCATAGAGTCCATAATAGATGAGATGTCGCAGGTGACGACGCCTATGGCTCTGATTATCCTCGGAGCGTCCTTCAGCTTTTCCAGCATCAAAAGGTGCAGAAGGAATCTCATAATTTCAGTAATCGGAAGGCTCATAGTAATTCCGGCGGTATTCCTGCCTATTGCAGCTTTTGTGGGATTTCGCGGCGTTGAGTTTGTCACCCTCATTGCCATATTTGCGGCGCCGGCGGCGGTATCGTCCTTTACCATGGCAGAAGCCATGGACAGCGACGCAGAGCTTGCGGGAAACTGCGTTATATTCTCGTCACTCTTTGCCGGGATAACCCTTTTCCTGTGGATATTCATCTTCAAATCTCTGGGGATGTTTTAATAAGTATAATTATCTTGAAAGGAGTCAGATAAAATGACAGATTGCAATCACGACTGCAGCTCCTGCGCATCCAGCGGAAACTGCAGCGAAGAAAACAACGGCATCAAGAAAGCGCCTATGAACGGCATGTCGAACGTTAAGAAGGTAATAGGCGTAGTAAGCGGCAAAGGCGGAGTTGGAAAATCATCGGTAACCTCCCTTCTCGCATCAGCTGCGGCAGCTTCCGGGAAAAAGGTGGCCATCCTCGACGCAGACATTACGGGTCCGTCCATTCCAAAGGCGTTCGGAATAACAGAAAGAGCAGTGGGAAATGAGAACATGATAATGCCTGTGAAGACGGAAGGCGGCATAAAGGTCATGTCCATAAACCTTCTTCTGGAAAATGAGACGGATCCTGTAGTGTGGAGAGGTCCTATACTTGGTGGCGTTGTGGAGCAGTTCTGGTCCGACGTGGTATGGGGAGACATCGACGTTATGTTCGTGGACATGCCTCCGGGAACGGGAGACGTTGCCCTTACCGTATATCAGTCCCTACCAGTTGACGGAATCGTAATCGTCACATCCCCCCAGGAGCTGGTGGAGATGATAGTAGAGAAAGCCGCAAAGATGGCAGACATGATGAACATTCCTATCGTGGGAATCGTAGAGAACATGAGCTATTTTAAGTGTCCTGACTGCGGCGCCGAGCACAAGATTTTCGGCGATAGCCACATAGAGACAATCGCGGCCCAGTACGGAATCGCTGAAATCGCAAAACTTCCTATGGACGCAGAGCTGGCCCGCGCCTGCGACAACGGCACCGTTGAAAAGTACGAGTGTCCGGAAATAAAAGAGCTGGCAGAGAGCTTGTAGGCGGGGTCCGGGTTTGCTGGGAAAAGGCCCTCGTGCTAGGTTAAGGCCGTCGTGCTCGGATTTCTTGCATTTTTAGGAATCCAGTAGCACGGATAAGCTCGTTTTTACTGTGTTTTGGTGAAAATAGTACCACGCGCAGCCCGATTATGAAGGCTACGGTGGTACTATTTTGATTGAAATGGCCGCTTTAGTAGCTTTTTGATGCTACTCTTTCTCCGTTTTCATTGGCTTTCCGAGCATTGCAGCACGTAGAAGGGCGGTGCGGGCAGAGAAAGAATCCCTTGACAAAGCGGTTAGTTTATGCTAACCTATCTCTACAACATGATGTTAGATATAACTAACCGAATAAGAGGTGGCATGATAACGTGCCCGTACTGTGATAGTAAGGCAGAACGGCAGATTGGCAGTATACAGAGAGAGGAGAGTTCCATGAGTATAGTAATAATCGGAGGAAACGAGAGAATGGAGAGGCAGTACGAGGAGATATGCAGAGGCTACGGTTGTACTGCCAAGGTTTTCACTAAGGAGAGCGGGGCTTTGAAGAGAAAAATCGGAAGCCCGGATATGCTCATCTGCTTTACGAGGACGGTATCCCACAAGATGATGAATGCGGCAAGGATAGAATGCAGGAAGGGCGGTTTTCCCATGGTTGCCTGTCACAGCAGCAGCGGAACAGCTCTTGAGGAACTGCTAAGGGAAAAGACGGGGGCGGCAAGGAAGGTGTAGGCAGTTGACGGAGAGGCTGTAGGCGGAGTCAGAAATCTGTTGCGAAACGCCTCGTGCTCGGATTTCTTGCTTTTTTATGAATTCGGTAGCACGGATAAGCTCGTTTTTGCTTTGCTTTGGCGAAAATAGTACCACGCGCAGCCCGATCATGAAGGCTGCGGTGGTGCTATTTTGATTGAAGTGGCCGCTTTAGTAGCTTTTTGATGCTACTATTTCTTAGTTTTCCTGGGTTTTCCGAGCACGGCAGCGCGTGGGGCTGTGCACGGGCAGTGCTTGGGACGACGGAGGTGGCCTTTGTGGCGGCGCGGGCAGCGGTTTGGGCCTTGCAGAAAAGCTTAAATATTTGACACCGGCAGCCCTCATATGATAAATTTTTAGGTAGATATCTATAGAAACGATGAGGGGAGAGCAATGGCAAACTATATCCTGTACGTGGCTGCGGCTGCGGTGGTCGTGGTTCTGGCGGTCAACGCATCCAGATACGCAAACATGCTGGACAGAAACAGCAAACTGCCGGGTGCGTTTATCGGGGCGGTGATTCTGGCGGCGATAACTTCGCTTCCGGAGTTTTTTACCAGCATTTCGTCGGTTACACTTTTTGATATGAAGGATTTTCCTGTGGGAAACGTTCTGGGAAGCAACATATTCAACCTTTCCGTCATGTCCCTGGTAATTCTCGTATATTCGAAGAAGTTCAGCAAGGCCAGGCTCTCCAGAGTGTATTCAAGGATAGCCGTTATAGTCATAATAATGTATGCTCTTGCGGGAATCGGGTTCATAGCGGGGGACAGGCTCACACTGGCACACTTTGGCGCGGCATCTCTTCTGATAGCGCTCCTTTACATCGCCGGAGCAAAATATGCTGCCATGGCTGATGATATAACCGCTGACGAGTCGGCTTTGAAGTACGTGGCGTCTATCGACAAGGGACTTTCCAACAGGCAGGCTCTGGGAAGGCTCATAGCGACTGCGGGATTTCTTGTAATCGCCAGCGGTGTTGTGACCTATGCGGCAGGGAATCTGACCGTGGCCTGGGGACTTTCAAACGGTTTTGCGGGAGCGGTGTTCCTGGGAATTGCAACCTCCATTCCAGAAGTGACGTCGGTGATTACTCTGTTCAGGGTAAAGAACTTTGATATCGCTGTAGGGGGAATCATAGGAAGCAGCATGTTCAACTTCCTGATTCTGGCCGTAACCGATGCCGTGTACCTGAGAAACATATACGTAGTGTCGGAGCCGAAAATCGAGATAATGACTCTGACAGGCCTTCTCTCGACGGCGTTTTTCCTGCTGATGATGATAGAAAGAGAAAAGGACAGACGAATGAATATCATCTGCCCTGTGCTTATAATAATCTGCTATGCGGGATTCTTCTTTATCTGATTGTATCCACCCTGTTAAGGCTTCCTCCGGTGAGGAAGCTTTTTAAGTTGTCTGCGCATATGTTTATGGCCCTTTCCCTGCATTCCTTTGGCATCCAAGCTATGTGAGGCGTTACGATGCAGTTTTTGAGCCCTATGAGAGGGTTGTCCGTCGAAGGCGGTTCCGAGCATAGAACGTCGAGGGCCGCATATGAAAGCTTGCCCGACTTCAGCGCCTCCGCAAGGTCTTCCTCGTTTACCAGCTTTCCTCTGGCCGTGTTTATGAGAATGGCTCCGTCCTTCATCTCCGAGATGAATCCGGCGTCGACAAAGCCTTCATTTTCCGGGGTCAGCGGGCAGTGGAGGGTTACGATGTCCGATTTCATGGCGGCCTCTTTATCCCTGCTGTATACGTTTACTTTCATGCCGAAGGCTTCGGCGATTCTGGCTACCTGCTTTCCGATGCTGCCGTAGCCTACGATGCCAAGGGACATGCCCGACAAAGTGTGGGTAGGGCGGTCAAAGAACGTAAAACTTCCGCAGCGGGCCCATTCTCCGTCTCTGACGCGGTCTATGTAAAAGCCTGTCTGATTTTCAATTTCAAGTATTAGGGCAAATACGTGCTGGGCGACGGCATCTGTTGAGTAGGCAGGTACGTGGCACACGGCTATTCCAAGCTTTGAGGCCGCCTCGACGTCGACGTTGTCGTAGCCTGTGGCGGTGACGCCTATGAATTTAAGATTCGGGTGCTTCTTCATCACCTCTTCGGTTATTATGCACTTGCTGGTGAAAAAACCGTCAAGAGTCGCTATCCGCTCCTCCAGCTCTTCGGGAGAAGTCCTGTCGTATACGGTGAAATCGCAGAGCTTTGCCACAGGATCCCATGACAGGTCGCTCTGGACTATGGATATTCCGTCAAGAATTGCCGCTTTGAACATATCTGCCATCCTTTCTGAAACGCTGCACGGTGTTAATTTTCGTGGTTATGCAGCGGAGATAAATAATTATACCATAAGATGCAGATTTTGTGGTAAGATATAGAATACATCAAAAAAAGAACGAGAGGAAATATCTATGTGCACCATTATAGCCGCATCCAGAAATCAGCATAAGATTTCGGAGATAGAGGCCATAACGAGCAAGTTCGGAATGAAAGTAATTTCAAGGGATGACGCCGGACTTGACAAGAGAGAGATTGAAGAGGACGGGCGTACTTTTGAGGAAAATTCCTTCAAGAAGGCCGACGCCATCATGAAGATGTCCGGGCAGGTGACCATCGCCGACGACTCGGGGCTGGAGGTTGAATACCTGGGCGGAGAACCGGGCATTTTTTCTGCAAGATACGCCGGCGAAAACTGCGACGATGAAAAGAACAACATCAAGCTCCTCACCATGCTCGAGGGAGTACCTTACAGCGACAGAAAGGCAAGGTTTGTGTCGGTGATAACCATGGTATACCCTGACGGGGAGACTCTGGTGGCAAGGGGCGAGTGCGAAGGCCATATCATCGATTATCCTGCGGGGGATAACGGCTTTGGCTACGACCCGCTGTTCGTGCCCGAAGGCTATCAGGAGACTTTCGCCCAGATGAGCGCAGAGGAAAAGAACAGGATCAGCCACAGGGCAAAGGCTCTGGCAAAGCTGGAGAAGCTCCTGGAGGAAAGAGAAATGAGAACGTCGGGAGAAGGCTGAGAAACATGGGAAAGAGGCTGATGCGCATAGTGCTCCTTGCCATAAAGGAGTACAGGGATCCCTACTACAGGGGCGTAGCGGCTCAGATGGCCTTCTACTTCATGCTGTCCATAGTGCCCATATTCATAGTGCTGACTCAGCTTCTGGGAATTCTTGATATTCCACTGAGAGCGCTGGAAGGCTGGATAGACAGGTACGTTGCCGACAGCATGGCCGGTACCATAAAATCCTTCCTTGAGTACAAGTCCGCTACCGCTACAAACATAGTATTCATAATCATGGCCGTCTGGTCCGCTTCGAGGATAGAATTCTGCCTGATGAGACTGACAAACTACACCTATTCGGAGGGTCAGGATCTGGGCAGGTTCTGGCGCGACAGGGTGAGG
>CASFAX010000048.1 GCA_949292945.1 uncultured Bacillota bacterium
ACGGCTGCCCAGGTCTTCGCTCTTGTTGTTCAGCCCCAGTGCCTGGTTCACGCTGTCGGCCCGTTGGTAAATACCCGGCACGAGAGCCGTGGCGCTCCATTCGGTCTCCCGGCCGAAGCCCCGTTCGTTGCCCACCCAGCGCACGTCGTCGCCCATGATGGCCATCACGGCGTGGGGTTGCAGTCGTTGTATGGTGGTATAGAAGGTATCCCAGTCGTAAACCTGTTTCTTCCCGTTGGGGCCTTCACCGCAGGCTCCATCGAACCACACTTCGTGGATTTCGCCGTAGTTAGTGAGCAGCTCGGTGAGTTGTTGAATGAAGAACTGGTTGTATCGGGGCGAATCGCCGTAGCACTCGGCGTTGCGGTCCCAGGGCGAGAGGTAGACGCCGAATTTCAGTCCGTATTTGTCGCAAGCTTCTTTCAACTCTTTCACCACATCACCTTTCCCGTTTTTCCAGGGCGACGAGGCTACCGAGTGGCGTGTGGTCGCGGTGGGCCACAGGCAGAAGCCGTCGTGGTGTTTGGCGGTGAGGATTACCATTTTGAAGCCGGCCTCTTTCAAGGAAATTACTCGCCGCCTTTAAAAAGTTTTCAAATGAAACCCGATTTATAGTATAATTGCACCATGAGCAAAGTTACATATCTTTCGGAAAGAGCCGGATCTGCCCTGAGGGACTACCTGATTTCCCGGGGCAGGGAAATAGTTACAATTAAATCTGAAGACGTCGTGGATAAAGGCATATCGGATCATCCCGATATATTTTTGTGCAAGATGGGCGTAAGGGACGACTCCCCTGTGTTTTTTGCGAGAAAGGAATGCCTCGGTAAGGATTATCCCGATGACGTAACCTTTAACGCCGCCTGCACCGGAAAATACTTTATCCATAACCTTTCCTGCACCGACAAAAACCTTCTGGCAGAAGCCAAGGCTCTCGGCATGACCCTTATAAACGTCCGCCAGGGATATACAAAGTGCAGCATCGTCGTGGTGGATGAAGAGGCTATCATAACCTACGATGAAGGAATCGTCAAAGCATGCAGCCCGTATAAAGACCTTTCCGTTCTGAAGGTTTCACCGGGTTTTGTCAGGCTTGACGGCTTTGACACGGGATTCATCGGCGGAGCCAGCGGCAGAGTCGGCGACGAAATCATATTCAACGGTGACCTTTTCCGCCATCCGGACTTTTTAAGAATAGTAAAGTTTATAGAAGGCAGAGGATTGAAGTGCCGCTGGTTTTCAGACTATCCTCTTACCGACATAGGATCCATATTATGAAAAAACACGCAATCATACCGGTTTTCATACCTCACAAAGGCTGCCCCAACGACTGCGTTTTCTGCAACCAGAAGAAGATTACGGCCCATACCCGCTCAGTCACTCCTGACGACGTGAGAGCCATTGCGGACAGCTGGCTCACCACCCTTGAAAACCCGCGGCCGGAAACCCTTGAAATAGCTTTTTTCGGCGGCAGTTTTACGGGGATACCCATGGAAGAGCAGTCGGCGTACCTTGCCGTAGCCAAGGAGTACAAGGACGCCGGCAAAATAGACAGAATACACCTTTCAACCCGTCCCGACTACATAGACGAGGAGATTCTTGATAACCTTAAAGCCTACGGCGTTGACGTAATAGAGCTGGGAGTTCAGTCCTTTGATCCCGATGTTCTAAGGCTTTCGGGCCGGGGCCACGACGCCGGATGCGTCTACAGGAGCAGCCGTCTCATAAAGGATTACGGTTTCACCCTCGGCATTCAGCTGATGATAGGCCTTCCCGGAGACACCATGGAAAAATGCATATATTCCGCAGAAGAAACCGTGAAAATAAGCCCTGACATCGCCCGGCTCTACCCTACGGTCATAATAGAGGATACCGAGCTTTTCTCCATGTACGAGCGGGGGGAATACGTTCCGTTAGGTCTTGACGAAGCCGTTTCCCGAACCCGGGCCATGTATGAAATCTTAAGCGAAGCGGGGATAAACATAATACGTGTAGGGCTTAAAAGTTCCGACATCATAGCGGACGGCAGCAGCATAAGCGGAAAGACATTTCATCCTGCGTTCAGGCAGCTGGTGGAAGGCTCCATCGCAAGGGACAAAGTGAAAAGCCTTTTGGAGAATGCCCTAAAGGATGCAGATTTTGATCCGAAAGACCTTTCCGAAAACGAGAAGATCATGACGGATGTATATTCGAGCCCATCATGGTTTTCCAACATGATAGGAAATTCCGGCATAAACAGAAAGTTCTTTGAAGAATCCTTTCCGGATCTTCTCATAAAGTTCAGGACAGACCCCCTCCTGGAGGGTAACAGTTACAGAATAGAAATAAAAGGAGTAAAGAAATTATGGCAGCAAAACCATTAAGCAGAGCGGTAGTAACCGTTATCGGCAAGGACAACGTAGGAATCCTGGCCGGAGTCGCAGCAGCCCTCGCCGAAGCCGGGGCCAGCGTAATCGAAGTCACCCAGTCCGTTATCGAGGATTTCTTTTGCATGGTGGTAATCGTAAACATCGACAACCTTAAGTGCAGACTGGACGAAGTTCAGACGGGAATTCTAAAAAAATGTCCCGGCATGGAGGTTCACGTTATGCACGAAAACATATTCAACTCCATGCACAGAATATAAATGCCTCTTAGAAAGGAACTTTAGATATGCTTAACATGAGCGACATCATGGAAACAGTAACCATGATTCAGGAAGAAAACCTGGACATAAGAACCATAACCATGGGAATATCCCTGACAGACTGCGCAGACGGCGATATAAAGGCATCCTGCACCAAGGTTTACGACAAAATATGCAGGAAGGCTGAGAATCTCGTGTCCACCGGAGAGTCCATCGAAAAGAAATACGGCATTCCCATCGTCAACAAGAGAATATCGGTAACGCCAATCGCCCAGCTTGCCGGAGCCTCCGGCGGAAATCCCGCGGAATACGCACACACCCTTGACAGAGCAGCAAAGACGGTAGGAGTAAACTTCATAGGCGGATACTCCGCCCTGGTTCACAAAGGTTTTTCCGCAGGAGACAGAGCCCTCATAGACTCCATCCCTCAGGCCCTTGCCGAAACCGAGCTGGTGTGCTCATCGGTAAACATAGGATCCACCAGAGCCGGCATAAACATGGATGCGGTAAAGCTTATGGGCCACCAGATAAAACGTGCCGCCGAACTTACTAAGGATAACCAGTGCATCGGAGCGGCAAAGCTGGTGGTGTTCTGCAACGCTGTGGAAGACAATCCCTTCATGGCCGGAGCTTTTCACGGCGCAGGTGAAGCAGACTGCGTTCTTTCAGCAGGAGTTTCCGGTCCCGGCGTAGTGCGCTCGGTTCTCTCCCGAATGCCTGATGACGCGCCTCTTAACGAGGTAGCCGAAGCCATAAAGAAAACCGCGTTTAAAATTACCAGAATGGGCCAGCTGGTAGGAAGCGAGGCAGCTGAAAAACTGGGCGTCGAATTCGGCATTATCGACCTTTCCCTTGCCCCTACCCCTGCCGTAGGAGATTCCGTCGCCCATATCCTGGAGGAAATCGGTCTCCAGCAGTGCGGAGCCCACGGAACTACCGCAGCCCTGGCCATGTTAAACGATGCCGTTAAAAAAGGCGGCGTAATGGCATCCTCCAGCGTAGGCGGCCTTTCGGGAGCATTTATTCCCGTAAGCGAAGATGCCGGAATGATTGCGGCAGCAAGATCAGGAGCTCTCTCCATAGAAAAGCTGGAAGCTATGACTGCCGTATGCTCTGTGGGCCTTGACATGATAGTGATTCCGGGAGATACGGAAGACGCCGTAATATCCGCCATCATAGCAGACGAAGCCGCTATAGGAATGATAAATTCCAAGACCACAGCCGTAAGAGTAATACCTGCCATAGGCGTTCCTGAGGGAGAAGAGCTTAACTTCGGCGGACTTTTAGGCTACGGCCCAGTGATGAAGCTGAGGAAGGAATCACCTGCAAAGATGATAAACAGAGGCGGCAGGATACCGGCACCTATCCAGAGCCTTAAAAACTAGCCGGGCATAGGATTAATAATCGGCCAGGCAGACTACCAGAAACCAGTCAGGCACAGCTTTGAATTTTGTAAGGAGGTAAGAAAAGTGAACACCGTAAGACTTGGAAAAACGGAAATAGTTACGCCGAAAAACGGCTTCGGAGCCCTTCCCATTCAGAGGATCTCCGATGAAGAAGCTGTAAAGATAATAAAGAGAGCCGTTCAGAGCGGAATAACGTATTTTGATACGGCAAGAGGTTACACAGACAGCGAGCATAAACTGGGACTCGCCCTTTCCGGTATAAGGGACAAAGTCTTCATCGCCACAAAGACCATGGCAACTGACGGAGACGGCCTGAGACGCGACCTGGAAACGTCTCTACGCGAACTTAATACGGATTATGTAGACCTGTATCAGTTTCATAATCCCGCCGTATGCCCTAAGCCGGGAGACGGCAGCGGCCTTTACGAAGCAGCCCTAGAAGCCAAGGCACAGGGGAAAATCCGCCACATAGGAATTACAAACCACCGCCTTGCAGTCGCTCACGAAGCCATAGACTCAGGGCTCTTTGAAACCCTCCAGTTTCCGTTCTGCTACCTGGCCACCGACAAGGATATTGAAATCGTAGAAAAGTGCAAAGCTGCCGATATGGGATTCATCGCCATGAAATCCATGTCAGGGGGTCTCATAACCAGATCCGATGCCGCATACGCCTTTGCCGACCTTTACGACAACGTCCTTCCTATATGGGGCGTGCAGAGAATGTCCGAGCTGGAAGAGTTCATAGCCCTCGGTGAAAACCCTCCTGAAATGACGGATGAGATGAAAGCCTTCATCGAATCCGAGAAGAAAGAGCTTTCCGGTGACTTCTGCCGGGGCTGCGGATACTGCATGCCTTGCCCTGTCGGAATTAAGATCAACGACTGCGCCAGAATGTCCCTGATGATAAGGCGCGCACCTATAGACATCTACATGGACAAGGCCCATCAGGAAGACATGGAAAAAATAGAAGACTGCCTGAACTGCAGGCAGTGCGCGTCAAAATGCCCTTACGGACTCGATACCCCTGCCCTCCTTAAAAAGAATCTCGCAGATTACAGAGAACAGGTCAAGGTGCTGGGAAGGTAGCGGAAAGCGGCTCGAAAAGAGGCGCGCGCCGCACTTCTACTTTTTTCTGAAATAATGAATTTTCGCCGTACGTATTTTTGACGTTTCCTATTCATATTCACGATTTTGTAGAAGAGTTTGAAGGATTTTACGACAAAATGGCCTGAAAAGTTCTACCAAAGCAGTGGAAACGGCCTTCTTTGTATAAAATCCACTCTACCTGAGATAGCATGTATGGGAAGAAAGTCAAACCCAGGTATCGATCCATATTTATCAGATCAGCAGCATCCCCGCCGTGCGACGGCGGGGATGCTGTTTACTATTTAAGGAAGATTTATGTTATTCGTATCTTTTAAGGAATTTTTCCAGAGCATCCAGACTTGCCCTGAGATCGTCAGGATTTCTAAATGCGCCGTAGCCCACTCTTATGGTCTTAGGCATATCGAAATAGTCTCCCGGAACGAAGAGAATCTTATCCGCCTCCATAGCTTCTTTTGCCATGGTCTCGGAATCAACATCATAATCGTAATCTATGAGGCAGGTAGTTCCCATAGGTTCTGCAAGCATCTTGAGATGTGGCTGTCTGCTTACCCACTCCTTTACGATCTCCCTGTTAGGTATGAGGATGCTTCTCGATCTTGCCCACACCTTCTCGTAATTCTCGAGAGCAATGGAACCTACCAGTTCATCAAATATGCCGCAGCAGATGGTGTTATAGGAACGTCTGGTCTTTATGATCTCGTACATTTCCCTGTCTCTGCATATAATCCAGCCGATACGCGTTCCTGCCATGGAGAACATCTTTGAAAGGCTGCATACGGAAACCGCCTTCTTATATCCATAATCCAGGATCGACGGCATATAGTTCTCATCCAATCCTCTGTACATCTCGTCGCAGAGAATCCAGGCATCGTATTTCTTTGCTATTTCCACCAGTCTCTTAAGCTCATCATCGTAGAGAGTTATGCCTATAGGGTTGTTAGGGTTTGTCAGGATTATGAGCTTGGTATTCTCATCGCAGGCCGCTTCCACATCGTCCAGGTTCAGAACGTAATTGTCCTCTGCCTTAAGCTGAACGATTCTGGTTTCAATTCCCATTCCCTTAGGGATGTCGTAATGCTGCTGATAGGATGGTTTTATTACCACGCAGTTGTCTCCCTTTTCCAGAATGCTGAAAATGGTAAGATCGTTGGCTCCTGTTCCTCCTATTACCATCATTACATCCTCCGGTGTAAGGTCTGCTTTAGGATATATTCCAGTTACTGCCTTTTTTACCCTCGGAGATCCCGTCGCATCGCCGTGATGATAATGAAGACTGAAATCCCTCATATCTTCCAGAAATTTATCGAGATCCTGGCCTGTACACTCGAAAAGCTCCCTCATGGTAAAAGCGCTTACACAGCTTGAACCGAGATTGTACTTTGCAAGAGAATCCATTGGATTAAGCCACTCTTCTACTCCGAACCATGCTAATTTCATATGTTTTTTCTCCTTTTTTAAAAATCAACTTCTATGCCTATACCTTTTTCTTTTGCACGCATGATAGCAGCTTTTGCAGTAACGAGATCGAGGATATAAAGTCCTGTAGCATCATATATTGTAATCTGCTCGTCGTTCTGGCGGCCTTCTATGGTTCCTGCTATCACATCTCCGATTTCTCCGGCAATATCGTCTTCGGTTATAACTCCTTCTTTTATAGGAATTTCTATCTCGCCTACTCTTATGCACTGTGCCTTATCATCGGTGAATATCCTTGCGTCCGACGAAATTGAACTTTCAATCTCCTGTTTCGTCTCCATGTCTGAACCCAGGCAGCTCAGATGAGTTCCCGGTTTCAGCCACTCTTTCTTAATTATAGGCTTTCTGGATGGCGTAACCGTAATGATAGCGTCGCTTTCCCTTCCGGCTTCTTCCGCGTTCGCTGCCTTAAACTCCACTTTTGATGCGTCTATATCGAAATCGTTTCTCAAAAGTTCTCCTATGTTCTGTACAAAAGCTTCAGCAGCCTCCATGCTCAGAGGATCTACCACAAAAACCTTTTCGATTTCAGGTCTTACTGTAAGAGTTGCTGCGATCTGGAATGGCGCCTGTTTGCCTGCACCGAGAATGGTGAGAACTTTCGCATCCTTTCTCGCCAGAAGGTCAACGCCGAGAGCTCCTGCCGCTCCTGTTCTCATACACGTCACATAGGATGCATCCATGATTCCGATAGGAAGGCCCGTATTGGAATCATATACCATCATTATACCGTTAAACGGCGGAAGACCTTTTTCTCTGTTTTCAGGGAAGTTATTGAGCATTTTAAGGCCGTGAAGCTGTTCTCCCTTTATATATCCGGAACGTATATCCATAGCTGCATGCTCATCGACAAATTCATAGTTAACCAGCGGCCATATAACTGCTTTTCCTTCTGATTTAAGCTTATAGACGTTTTTCACCGCGTCTATCGTCTCCCTGAGATCCGTGACTTTTTTCACTTCATCTCTCGTTAAAACTACGCTGCCCATACTCCTGCTCCTTTCACTTCTTACAATTTCTATGGTCATTATATTACAAAATGTTCTCATAATAAATGGTGCAACGACCAAATTAAAAAAGAACACTTTGTAAAAAGTACAAAGCGTTCTATATGAGTCCTTCGATATAAGGAAGAGCCATATACATCCTGGCGATAATGTCCAGCTCTGCAATGGAGGACAGCCCTTCTGTCCCCAGAATCTGGTTAATCCTCTCTATCCTGTATCTTATGGTGTTCTTATGCTGAAACATCTCTTCTGCGGTTTTTTCTATGCTGCCACCGTTTCTTACGAAAGAGACCATGGTCTCAAGAAACGGTGTCCCTGTCTTCTCTGCTCTGCTTATAGTTTCAAGCGCATCTCTGAGAAATTCCATGGATTCATCGTGCTTCATTCCTCCGAGGATTATCCTGTCCGGCCCGATATGCGAATAAAATTTAATTCTCTCACGATCTATAACGGCCGAAGCGTTGGCAACCACAGCTGATATAAATACATCTTCTACTCTTCTGCCGTCAAAGAACTTTCCTGTACCCACGTATGCACTGCAAAGTTTATCAAATGACATCGCCTGCCGAACCACTTCTTCAACCATGTAATCCAGCGTTTCCTCATCAGCCTTACCACACGAAAAGACGGCAAAAAGGCCTCTGCTGTATGGTATGAGAGTCAGTACCATCCCTTCCGCAGGCTTACAGCTGCTGAAAGCATTTCTGAGGCTGCTGATGTAGTAATAACACTCCTCCGTTTTCTCAAACCGTTCAGATGTCGTTGGATTATCTGTGGAAAAAAATGCTGCTTTCATACTTTCGGTTCTTATTCGGGCGTCTATGGTTCGAAGCACCGAAAGCTTATCTGCACACGAAAGGCTGGGACTCTTTATAACCGTCTCCATCAACGCACCGTTGGCAGAATAGTACCTGTCGTTTTCCAGTTCATTCTGCACCAGCTGAAGAAGATCGTTGATAAAGGTACCGGTGAAAAAGAATACAGGAACCTTGTTTCTGTCGGAGTACGCCTTCACGTCTTCAGAAAGATCGCTGAAGAAAACGTCCTTTATGGCTATGGCCGCAGGTCTGTTTCCTATCATCAACCTTATTACCGCCTCCGCAGCTTCTCTGTCGTCCTTATACATCGAAAGGGTCGTGAATATGAGAGATCCTTCCGGAAAATACTCTCTCAGTTTTTCTTCATCTTCCCAATCGAAAAATCCCGTGGATACAACCCTGTTTTCCAGACCTTCTACTCCGGATACGAGTCTGAACCCAGAAAACAGTCCGTTGGACAGGAGCATTGATAAGTTGATCATTTTTCCTTAAGTCTCTTTATCTGACTTCCCTTTTTTCTGCCGTCAGCAGCCTCCTGCTGCCTGTTCTTTCCGGCATTTCCTTTGTTCTTTCCCTTCGGTACGGCTTTTGCCTTATTGTTCTTGTATGGATTTACCTTTGCATTGCCCTTGCTGTTTTTGCTTCCCTTATCGCTGTTTTTATACGGATTGCCGCTGTTCACAGCGTTGCCCAGGGTTACTCCGGCCTTGAAGTATATAAATATGCCTGCGATGGCTCCGGCAATTAGACCGTTGAACGTTATTCCGAGAGGCATAACCGCGTATCCTATGTATCCCATAAGGCATATCATAAACCACATCATTATCCTTCTGTATATGAGATCCACCCTCATACAGAACCTTCTCACCATCTGCCTGAACCCTTTTGAAGCATTTTCAATAATGGTGAAAAACATGACTCCGAGAAACATTCCGGAGAGCATGCAGCATGCATACAGAATCAGATTCATTTCTTCTTCTTTTCTCCCCTCTTAAGTTCTTCTTCTTCAGCCTTCATCTTTTCCTGAAGCTGTTTCATTTCTTCCGCTATTTCCTGTCTTTCCTTTTCAAGCTTTGCCTGCTTCTTTGCCTGTCTCTTTTCTATAGGACTTAAATCCGTAACGTTTTCTATGCCCTTCTTTCTGATCTCTTCCTCGCGCTTTCTCAGTATCTCTGCTCTCTTCTCTTTCAGAGCCGCTTTTCTTTTCCTGAACATCAAGATATCGGACATGAAAAGGAGTATAAATGAAAGAACCACCGTAAACGTAGCTCCAAGTGCGGTACTGTATACTTTCAGGAATTTGTAATATCCCTGAGAACTGAATATGACTTTACCCACTATATCATCTGAGCTTACCTGACGGCTGCGGCTTTCGTTATCGCCCTGAAGGGTATAGGTTTCTCCGTCTTCCGAAACGTATTTAACGCGGCTCACAGGATTGGTATCATCTAATGTATACTGAACCGGATCCCCGACCTGATATGAACCTTTCGCCCAAGTGATAATTCCGCTTTTTGCAGGTATCTCAGGCTCCATGGCATCGGTTTCCACCTTGCTTGCGGCAATACCCATGAAAGGGATCACCTTTTCGTCGTTATAACCTCCGCCCTTTACGAGAACGTGAACGTTCAAAAAGAAAAATAAAGAAAGAATAATTGCAAGTATTCTGCAGACAATGTCAATCTTCTTCACTGCAGGCGTTCTGTCGTCCTCGTATTTCTTCCACTTGGGTCTCTGATATGCCACTCCCATACCGTATCTGTAGCGATTCTTCCTGTTGTTGCCGTTATTATTGCTCTTGTTCTGCTTACCGTTGCTCATTTTGTCGTTTCCCTGTAATTATACAAATATGGAGACCATATTATATGCCAATATGGTCTCCAGCGCACATATTAAATCGGATTTCTGATAAAAACATCTGACTTCACGATTTATGAAGCCTTCTTTGCTGCCTTTTTGGCTTTCTTAGCCTCCATGTCGGCCAGATAGTATTTACCCGGAGTATGGAAGTACTCGTACTGAAGTTTCTTTACCTGAGGCACCATGATGATAAGGCCTATCATGTTAGGGATCATTATGAGTGCAAGGAATCCGTCTGTAATCATGTACATATCAGTGAGGTTGATACCTGTAGCTGCTATGATCATGAAGAGAGTAGAGGAGGGTTTGAGAGA
>CASFAX010000049.1 GCA_949292945.1 uncultured Bacillota bacterium
CTGCACTCGGGTCAATCCGAAGTGCAGGCGCCGCTCATTTTGTGCCACCTTACCTGAAGTACATCTCTATGAGCGCATCTATGGCATGACTGTCGATTTTGCCGTCACCGCTGTCAAACGTAAAGAAAACGTCCCGCCACGGAATGTATCCGCTGTCCACATAATTCTGGAGTTTCACCGAAAACCGGCGGACATAACCGGGGTCTGACATCATTCCGCAGTGTTCCAGGTATTTGACGCGGTTTTCACTGGGCACAAATATGCTGAAATCCGGCGAGAGGGTTCCATGAACAAGATAAAGATTTTCCTCGTACCGGAAGCTCATATTCTTTGATATTAAAAGGTTTATAATGCTGAGCTCGGATTTTGAACGGACGCGGCTTCCGTCCAGCGCAGTGTGAATCAGCTCTTTCGGGTTGAGAGTACACTTGTCGTAAGCGACGCTGCCCCACTGGTCTGCATCGATGAGGCCTACGCTTTTTAAGACTGAATCATCGGTAAACCGGCAGGCGCCGGACATTTTCTTCAATACAGATGCGGGGTCGGGGTTTTTGAATACCGAAGCAAAACGTGTAGCCGCAGCTTCGTTGGCGGTAAGAATTGCAATGGACTCTTCGAGAAACGCCCTGAGTTTAAGCTGTGCCACAATGGGATTTGATTCACTTCCAAGATACTCTCTCCTGCCGCCGGACGTGCATCTGTAATACGTACGCCCTTTTCTGGTGAAAGAGCTGAGCTTTCCTTCAGGCAGCCCTTCAAGCATTTTTTCATATCTCATGCGGATTTTGCGCTGCGAGTCGAGCACCTTTTGCACAAAGCCGGTTACGTTCATAATTTCTCTCCTTTCCCTATAGCGTAATACCATAATATGGAAATTATAACATATTTTCCGCGATTGAACACGGAAAAAGTCGTTGAAAGGGTCGAATGTTCGTCGGCTTGCCACCGAGTTTGCCAAAGCGTGAAGGTTTGCGACTTCTTGGCAAAAAAGTTTGCCAAAATCCCCAGTGGTGCAGAAGCTATGGCAAACTTCTCTCCGTCAAAACGTGAAATCCACCGGCAGAGCTGCGTCAATGAGGCAATTCACTTGATAAAAAATCCATAAAATACCATTTTTAGTAGTGAAAAACGAAGTTGCTGTCCGATAGTTTGCCAGAAAAGCCGCTGAACCGTGGAAGTGGCAAACCCCGTTTGCCAGCAGAAGAAAATACACGCCCTTTTGGCAAATCTCAGCAAATTCCGGTAGACCATAGCTAACTTCAGTGAATCGCGATAACCACCAGGACACCGGACCGATTACAGCAAAACCCCCGGCACCCCTATACCCCCACTAACATTTTTTCTAAATTCACATAATTTCATTTAATTATTGACAATGTTTTAACAATAAAATAAAGTAATATACGGGAAATTTGTTATGTTTAGATGTAAGAAAATATTCAAAAAATTTACCAACGGATGCGTGCATCTGGTAAACCGCTTTTACCTGATCCGTTCATCTTCTGTATCGTGCTGACGGTTGTCGTGTTTATTGCGGCAATCCCGGCAACCGGTGCATCTCCTATGCAGGTCGTAGGCGGATGGGGAGCAGGAATTTGGAGTCTGCTTTCTTTTACCAGCCAGATGATTCTGGTTCTGGTACTGGGTACTGCCCTTGCCAACGCTCCTGTAGTTAAGAGGCTGGTGGAGCGCATTGCTTCAGTAGCCAAGAGCCCTTTCCAGGGAATCGTAATCGCTACTTTCGTATCACTTATCGCCTGCTGGATAAACTGGGGATTTGGACTTGTAGTCGGAGCCATACTTGCCAAGGAAATAGCGAGACAGGTAAAGGGAATCGACTACAGACTTCTCATCGCGTCCGCATATTCCGGATTTGTTATATGGCATGCAGGATTTTCCGGATCCATTCCGCTGGCTCTGGCAACTCCGGGCGAGGACGCTCTCCTTGCTGCAACGGGCGGAGCAGTATCTACACCGATTCCTACGTCCGAGACAATCTTTGCACCTTATAACCTTTTGATGGTACTCGTAATCATCGTATGTCTTCCTTTCATCAACGCAAAGATGCATCCGTCTCCTGACGAAACTGTCACCGTGGACACCAACCTCCTCGTTGACGAGGTAAGAGTATTCAAAAAGCCTGAGACTCCTGCAGAGAAGATGGAAAACAGCGTAATCGCATCGATGATTATTGCCGTTCTTCTCCTGGCTTACCTGGTATACTACTTCACCAACAACGGCTTCAACGTTACCCTGGATATAGTAAACACTATATTCCTCATGCTGGGTATCGTCTGCCACAAGACGCCTATAGCGTATGTAAGCGCCATTACCGACGCGGCAAAAGGTTCTGCCGGAATCATACTGCAGTTCCCGTTCTACGCAGGAATCATGGGTATGATGACATTCTCCCTGGACGGAGGTCAGTCCCTTGCCAGCGTTATCAGTAACTTCTTCGTATCCATTTCCACAGAGGTTACCTTCCCGCTGTTCACATTCCTGTCCGCAGGTATCGTAAACTTCTTCGTACCTTCCGGCGGCGGCCAGTGGGCAGTTCAGGGACCTATCATGATGCCTGCGGCTCTCGAGCTTGGCGTCGATCCTGCCATCGCAGGTATGGGTATTGCCTGGGGTGACGCATGGACCAACATGATTCAGCCGTTCTGGGCTCTCCCTGCACTGGGTATCGCGGGCCTTTCCGCAAGAGACATCATGGGATACTGCATCATCACGCTCCTGTTCTCAGGAATAGTGGTATGCGGAGGCTTCCTCATCGTCGGACTCATTTAGGGACAAAAAGTGCAAACCTGATTTTTTCGCCTGCACCCGGGTCAACCTGAAGTGCAGGCGCTTCATATTTTGTCCGAAGAAGATTTTGCTAACTTTTTAACAAAAATCCTCAAAAGCCTGCCGCCGCCGTTGTATTTTACAGGTCAGTGTGATATAATTACCCATAGCGCGGCTTTAGGGCAGCACGGAGACAATAAGTACAAAATATTTTGTAGAAAGGTGATTTTAGACATGATTAACAAAGTAATTACTGCCGATGAAGCAGTTGCCGGCGTTAAAGACGGCATGACCATTATGGTCGGCGGCTTCCTCGGAACCGGATCACCGGAAATCCTCATGGATGCTCTGGTAAGAAAAGGAGTAAAGCACTTAACTGTAATCGCTAATGACGGCGGACTGGATCAGGGACAGTACGGCGCCAGAACTCCGAGAGGCGTAGGCAAGCTCTTGGAGCATCATATGGTTGACCACATCATCGCATCCCATCTGGGCGTAAACCCTAAGCTGAATGAACAGTTCGCGGACGGAACTCTCACCTATACTCTCGTACCGCAGGGAACTCTCGCAGAGAAGATCAGAGCAGCTGCATACGGTCTCGGCGGAGTCCTCACCCCTACCGGTCTGGGAACACCTATGGAGACAGAGAAGGATGAGCTGGGAAGAGATAAGGAAGTAATCGAAATCGACGGAAAGAGATACCTCCTGGAGAGACCTCTCCATGCAGATTACGCATTCTGCAGAGCTAGCATCGCTGATACTTTCGGAAACTTCATGTGCGCTAAAGCTACTAAGAACTTCAACTACCCTATGGCAGGTGCAGCCGATAAGGTTATCGTAGCTGCAGAGAAGCTGGTAGAGGTAGGCGAGGTTGATCCGGACACGTTCGCGATTTCCGGCGTACTGGTAGATTCAGTTGTAGGAGGGGAAGAAAGATGGCAGATATAAAAGTAAGAATTGCTAAGAGAGTAGCTAAAGAATTAAAAGACGGAGACGTTGTAAACCTTGGAATCGGTCTCCCTACTATGGTTTCTGACTACCTTCCTGAAGGCGTAACCGTAACCCTTCACTCCGAGAACGGATTTACAGGACTTGACGCTGCAGCTGAAGAAGGCAAAGAAGATGTGGACATCATAAACTCCGGCGGAGCTTATGTAACCGCAGTTCCTTGGGTAAACTATTTCGATACCGCGACCTCTTTCGGAATTATCAGAGGCGGTCACGTAGATGCCACCATTCTGGGAGCTATGCAGGTTGCCGAAAACGGAGACCTTGCTAACTGGATCATTCCTGGCAAGAAGGTTGCCGGAATGGGAGGAGCTATGGACCTGGTATCCGGAGCCAAGGAAGTTATCATCGCCATGACTCATACCCAGAAGGGAAATCATAAGATTCTCGAGAAGTGCACACTTCCTCTCACTGCTGAGAAGTGCGTAAACCTTATCGTAACCGAGATGGGCGTTATGAAGGTAACCGACGAAGGCATCGTAGTTACCGAGCTTCATCCTGATTACACCAAGGAAGATATCCAGGCTGCCACCGGCTGCAAGCTTATCTTTGCAGACGACCTTAAGCCGATGGAAGAGGAATAAGAATTGCAATAAGCCGGTCAATAAACCGGAACGGAAAATCCCGGACTCGTGCGAGTTCGGGATTTTTTGGTGGCTGCAACTGTGCGGGTATTTTAGACGGCAGCTCACTCTTGAGCTGAACTTCATTCCTGGGAGACTCTCCATTTTCGAGAGGGACTACACATGGCGGTGACAAAACCTGCGCGATTCACCGGATTTGTCACCACACCCGACGGCCACAGCCCGTTTTTTGCATAATAGGCATAGAAATGGTGACAAAAGCGCGCCATATTTTGCAACGTGGCACCATGTGACACCATTTAGCGGAGAAATCAGGCTCGGATGGTGACAAAGGTGACACAAATTGCTCGTAGTGCTAATATTGTCACCACCAGTACACGGCACCAGCACACGGCACCAGTACACGGCGGCAGCAGAGCTACTGGATAAACTTCTTCTCCCACTTGTCGCCGCGGTAGCGTATTACGAAGAATATGATTCTGCATACCCAGTCGATGAACATGGCAAGCCATACGCCGATAACGCCCAGGCCCAGGGTTTTGGCGAATATTATACCGAAAATGATCCTGAATACCCACATTGAACCTATGGCCACGATCATGGTGAAGGTGGTGTCCCCCGCAGCCTTGAGGGTCTGAGGGAATGTGAAGGCCATCGGCCAGAGGATTATTCCGATGATGCCGTGAAGGAGAATCAGGATTCTGGCCATGTCGGCAGCTTCGTCGGACACGTTGTAAAGCTTCAGAATCAGAGGCATTATGGCCATGATGAAGAGACACGAGCCGGCCATGGCTATGTACGCTATCTTCATCAGTTTGCCGGTGTAGTAGCGGGCGGCTTTGAAGTGGTGGGCGCCGACGCACTGGCTGACGATGGTGACCATTCCGGTTCCTATGGCAGAAGCTGCTACGCACTGGAAGCTGGATACGGTGTTTCCTATGGCGTTGGCCGCGATGGAGGCGGTGCCGAAAGCTGAAACTACGCTTAAAAGCATAATCTTGCCCAGCTGGAAAAGGCTGTTTTCGATTCCGTTTGGAACTCCTATGCGGCAGATGTTGACGATAAGGTTTTTCTCCGGACGGAAGCCTTTAAACGTATCTATATGTATCGGAAGAGTTTTCTTTCTGAGAAGGCCCATGATGATGAACATTCCCGTAACCCTTGAAACCGTCGTCGGAATTGCAACGCCTTCCACCTCCATCCTTACTACGAAGATGAGCAGGGCGTTTCCGCAGACGTTGAGGGCGTTCATGAATAGCGAAACCTTCATGGATACGGCGGAGTTTCCCATGATCCTGAAAAGCGCTGCTCCCGCACTGTACACCGCGTAAAACGGTATGGAAATTTCCACTATATTAAAGTACGTTTTGGCGTATCCCATAACGTCGTCGTCAACGGCTCCGAAAAGGCCGTGAAGAACGGGATCCCTGAAAATGTACAGAAGGGCAGTGATTACCGCCGATACGAAAAGTATGAAGACCGCCAGCTGCCTTGCTGCGTCGTTGGCCATCGAAAGCCGCTTCTGGCCTATGTACTGACCGGCCACCACCGCGCCTCCCGCCGCAAGGGCCGTAAAGGCGTTTACCATGAGAACGTTTACCGTGTCGACCAGTGAAACTGCGGAAACGGCGGACTCTCCAACTACGGCTACCATGATGGAGTCGGCAAGGCCCACGGTTATGGCAAGGGTCTGCTCTACGATAAGCGGCAAAATCAGCTTCCTTATCCTGGCGGAGCTGAAGGTTATTCCTTGATCCTCTCCCATTTTTATCTAACTCTCCTCTCAAAATGTTTTCTGAAAAACACTCTTTGTTGCAGTGAATATTTTAGCACTTTTTGATCACGTAGTGAAGGGGGAGTGTGTTATAAAAATATCAAAAATAGACCCCAGAAGGTTGACTTTGAGATGTGAGAGGAGTAATATAAAACTAAGCGTGTATACAAGGTTCTCCGCTTTAAAAGGGCGGAGGATTGGAACATGGTGATACGGCCAAAGGCTGTAAACTACAGGTTTTGGCGCCGTGTCTGCATGCAAATAACCCATATCAAGGAAGGAGAACGATTGAGATGAGAAAACTCAAGACCATGGATGGTAACACTGCTGCCGCACATGTGGCATATGCCTTCACCGAGGTAGCAGCTATCTATCCTATCACACCGTCTTCGCCGATGGCTGAAAGCATGGACGAATGGACTGCTGAAGACAGAAAGAACATTTTTGGCGAAAAGGTTAAAATTGTAGAAATGCAGTCTGAGGGAGGCGCTGCCGGAGCTGTACACGGATCTGTAGCCGCAGGTTCATACACTTCCACCTTTACAGCATCCCAGGGATTGCTCCTCATGATTCCGAACATGTATAAGCTGGCTGCAGAGCAGACTCCTACGGTATTCCACGTATCTGCAAGAGCTCTTGCTACCCATGCTCTTTCCATATTCGGTGACCAGTCCGACGTAATGAGCGTTCGTCAGACAGGTTTTGTAATGCTGGCTTCCAACAGCGTACAGCAGGTTATGGACCTTGCTGCAGTTGCACACCTTTCCGCTATCAGCGGCAAGCTTCCTGTGCTTCACTTCTTTGACGGATTCAGAACATCCCACGAATACCAGAAGATAGAGACATGGGATTACGATGAACTGAAGAGCATGGTTGACTGGGAGGCAGTTAAGAGATTCAGAGCCAGCGCATTAAACCCTATGCATCCTCATGCAATGGGAAGTGCAGAGCAGCCTGAGAGCTTCTTCCAGCACAGAGAAGCCATCAACACTGCATACAACGAAACAGCCGATCTCGTAAACGACTACATGCAGAAGGTTAACGAGAAGATCGGAACAGACTACAAGCCTTTCAACTACTACGGAGCTCCTGACGCTGACACCATCGTTATCGCTATGGGTTCCGCATGTGACGCTGCAGAGGAAGTTATCGACTACCTCAACGCAAAGGGCAAGAAAGTCGGCATCATAGAGGTACACCTCTACAGACCGTTCTCCACTAGATATCTCCTTAACGTTATGCCGAAGACAGTTGAGAAGATCGCTGTACTCGACAGAACAAAAGAGCCGGGCGGCGTAGGCGAACCGCTTTACCTTGACGTAGTATCCGCTCTCAGAGGAACTGAATTCGAAAAGTGTCTCATCACCGGAGGCCGTTACGGACTGGGTTCCAAGGACGTTCAGCCTGGAGATATCCTCGCTGCTTACGAAAACCTGTGGGCAGCAGAGCCTAAGAAAGAGTTCACTCTTTCCATCAACGACGACGTTACTCACCTGTCCCTTACTCCTTCCGAGTATCCTGACACCGTTCCTGCCGGAACTGTTCAGTGCAAGTTCTGGGGACTTGGCGGTGACGGAACTGTCGGCGCTAATAAGAACAGCGTTAAGATCATCGGAGACCACACCGATAAGAAGGTTCAGGCATACTTCCAGTATGACTCCAAGAAATCCGGCGGCGTAACCATTTCCCACCTGAGATTCGGAGACGAGCCTATAAAGTCCACATATTACGTAAAGCAGGCAGATTTTGTTGCATGTCATAACGAAGCTTATGTACATCAGTACAGAATGGTAGAAGACGTTAAGCCAGGCGGATACTTCCTCCTGAACACCACCTGGACCGATGCAGAGCTTGACGAGCAGCTCCCTGCAACCATGAAGAGATACATCGCAAAGAACAACATTCAGTTCTACACCTGCGACGCTGTATCCATCGCCAAGGAAATCGGCCTCGGAGCAAGAAGAACCAACTCCGTACTCCAGGCTGCATTCTTCAAACTGGCTAACATCATTCCTATCGAGCAGGCTGAAGAGTACATGAAGGACGCTATCAGACACACTTACGGACGTAAGGGTGAGAACATCGTCAACATGAACATCGCAGCTGTTGACAGAGGAATCAACGATATTCACAAGGTAGAAGTACCTGCTTCCTGGGCTGACTGCGCTGACGATGCTGCTCCAAAGGCAGAAGTAGGCCGCGACCAGTTCCACACCGATTACCTGAACGAAGTAGTAGTTCCTTACAGCAAGCTGGAAGGCGACGATATTCCGGTTTCCGTATTTACAAAGACTTCAACTGGTATGGTTCCTAGCGGAAACGCAGCTCACGAGAAGAGAGGAATTGCAACAGACGTTCCTGTATGGACGAAGGAAAACTGTATCCAGTGTAACCAGTGCGCATACGTTTGTCCGCATGCAGCTATCAGACCGTTCGTTCTGGACGAGAAGGAAGCTGCAAACATCGACGGCGACTACGTAGAGATGAAGGGTAAGGGCACTGAAGGAAAGCTCTTCACCATCGGTATCTCCGCACTTGACTGCGTAGGATGCGGATCCTGTGCACAGGTTTGTCCTGCTAAGGAAAAGGCTCTGAATATGGTAGCCGTTTCCGAAGAAGTTACTGAAAAAGAGCAGAAGAAGTACGACTACCTCTTCGCAGAAGTTTCCGAGAAAGAAGTACCTTTCGCAGAAACTACAGTTAAGGGCTCCCAGTTCAAGCAGCCGCTCCTCGAGTTCTCCGGAGCATGCCCTGGATGCGGTGAGACTCCTTATGCAAAACTCGTTACCCAGCTCTTCGGTGACAGAATGTTCATCGCTAACGCTACAGGCTGCTCCTCCATCTGGGGTAACAGCTTACCTAGCACTCCGTACACCGTAAACAAAGAGGGCAGAGGTCCTGCATGGGCTAACTCCCTGTTTGAGGATAACGCTGAATTCGGTCTTGGTATGGCAGTTTCCATGAAGGTTCGCCGTCAGGAAATGAAGGCTGTAGTAGAAAGACTTGAGGGAACCCTCGGCGCTACTGCAACTGCATGGGTAGAAGGAATGGACGATGCTCAGGCTGCTGAAATCGCAGGCAAGGCACTCCTTACCGCATGCGAGAAGATCGCAGCAGAGAACGGAGACGCAAAGTACGTTGTAGATAACAAAGACATGCTTATCAAGCCGTCCGTATGGATCTTCGGCGGTGACGGATGGGCTTATGATATCGGTTACGGCGGACTTGACCATGTAATCGCTTCCGGCGAGAACGTAAACATCCTGGTATTCGATACCGAAGTTTACTCCAACACCGGCGGACAGTCCTCCAAGGCGACCAAGACCGGCGCTGTGGCTCAGTTCGCGGCAGGCGGTAAGGAAACCAAGAAGAAAGATCTGGCCAGCATCGCCATGAGCTACGGCTACGTATATGTAGCGCAGATCTCCATGGGCGCTGACTACGCTCAGACGGTGAAGGCAATTTCCGAGGCTGAGGCATATCCGGGTCCGTCCCTGATCATCGCTTACGCTCCCTGTATCAACCATGGTATCAAGAAGGGCATGGCGAAGGCTCAGACCGAAGAGAAGCTGGCTGTGGAGACCGGTTACTGGAACAACTTCCGCTACAACCCGGCTGCTGAGCAGAAGTTCACTCTGGACAGCAAGGAGCCGAAGATGGAAGGCTATCAGGACTTCCTGAAGGGCGAAGTACGTTACGCGTCCCTGGCTATGAAGAATCCGGAGAGAGCTGCCAAGCTGTTCGCAAAGAACGAGCAGGAAGCCAAGGAGAGATACGAATATCTGAAGAAGCTGGTTACCCTGTACGGAAACAACTGATTTTCAGAAATTCATTCCAAATAAAAAGAGGACCGCGCATTAAGCGCGGTGAGATAAGAAAACAAGCAAAAGCCCTTAAATCATCGCGTTTATGGACAGCGGGCAAACAGGTTACAAG
>CASFAX010000050.1 GCA_949292945.1 uncultured Bacillota bacterium
CGGCGAATCCGGCGGCGTGCATCCGGCTGATGGTGTGCCCGGAGCAGGCGGACCGGTATGAAAAGACCCCGCTGCACGACTACTACCGCCCGGTGATCAGCTACGGCATGATGGAGCTGGTGGCAAGGGTAAAGGCCCTTCTGAGGCGAAGCGGGCGGAAGGATTCCAGGGACGGATATACCATTGGGGATCTCAGGATTTCCACATCAAAGCATGAAGTTACGGTGGCGGGAAAGCCGGTGGCTCTCACTCTGAAGGAGTTTGAGCTGCTGGCTCTCATGATGGAAAATCAGGGCATAGTTTTCACCAGAGATCAGCTGCTGACGAGGATATGGGGATACGCTTTTGATGGAGAAAGCAGGACTGTGGACGTCCACATAAGATCCCTCCGCCAGAAGCTGGGAGAATGCGGTAACCTCATAGAGACCGTACGTGGCATAGGCTATCGGATGGGTACGGAAAAGACCGGAGGAACCGCCTGATGAAAAATCGCATATTCAGAGGCATGGTCATATCCTCCGTGCTCGTATGGATTCTCTGTACGGCGGTCATAGCGGGATATTTCTTTTCTGTCTATTCGGATCAGAGCCTCGATAACATGAAGGCAGATGCCGGAATAATAGGACAGGGCGTGGAGAAGTTCGGCGAGGATTATCTTAAAGATATGAAAACCGGCGAGGATCTGAGGATAACCTGGATATCTTCGGACGGAGATGTCCTGTACGATTCGGGAGCCGACGAGGGCGAAATGGAAAATCACCTGGACAGGCCTGAAGTAGCCGAGGCTATCGAAAACGGAAGCGGAAGCAGCGAGAGGATGTCGGACACCTTGTCCGAGGTCACCAGGTATTACGCCGAAAGACTCGATGACGGTACCGTGATAAGGGTGGCCGTTTCCGATAAATCCGTAGTAGCTCTTACCCTTGAGGTTCTCAAGGTAGGCGTATACATTCTTATAGTAGCAGCCCTCATATCCGTGTTCATCGCAAAGAGCATATCCAAAGCCATAGTAAAGCCTTTGACGGAGATAGATCTTGAAAATCCGGACGTCGGGTCGGTATATCCTGAAGTAAAGCCGCTGGTTGGAAGGATAAGCGCCCAGAACGAAATACTTCACAGACAGATAGACGAGCTTAGGACAGACGTTGACAGAAAGACCAGAGAGGCAGATTTCAGAAAGGAATTTACAGCCAACGTATCCCACGAGCTTAAGACGCCTCTGACGTCCATTTCCGGCTTTGCCGAGATAATGAAAAACGGCATGGTAAAGGAAAGCGACGTGCCCCGCTTTGCGGGAAGAATATACGACGAGGCCCAGAGGCTAATAACTCTCGTGGGAGATATAATAAAGCTTTCCCAGCTGGATGAGAAGGAAGTGCCTGCCATAAAGGAGAGACTTGACCTCCTGGAGATATGCAGGGAACAGGCGGAGGTTCTGTCCGACGCTGCCGAAAAAAACGACGTTACGGTTAAAGTCAGCGGGAAGCCTGTATACATAAAGGGAGTGCGCCAGATAGTAGGAGAGATGGTATATAACCTCTGCGATAACGCCGTAAAGTATAACGTAAGAGGCGGAAAAGTAAGGGTAGAGACATTCCTTTCAGGTGACGGCAGACCGGGATTTAAGGTCAGCGATACGGGAATAGGTATACCCGACGAGGACATAGACAGGGTGTTTGAAAGGTTTTTCCGGGTAAATAAGAGCCATTCCAAGGAAATAGGGGGAACCGGACTGGGACTTTCCATAGTCAAGCACGCTGCCGCCTTTCACGACGCTGAAGTAAGCATTTCCAGCAGGCAGGGGGAAGGCACCACTGTGACGGTTATTTTTCCCAAGCTGAGTTAAATCCGGGGTAAAGCCGTTGAAATATCACAGGGTTTTATGTATAATGATTAGGTGATACAGATTTGAAAGGAGACAGGGAATGGCAATGGATGTAGGTATTGACCTCGGTACTGCTAACGTACTGGTTTATATAAAAAATAAAGGCATAGTTCTGGACGAGCCTTCCGTAGTTGCTGTAAACAATGACACGGATGAAATTCTGGCTGTGGGCGAGGAAGCCCGCCAGATGCTGGGAAGGACTCCTGCCAATATAGTAGCCGTTAAACCTCTTAAGGACGGAGTTATTTCGGATTACGACATCACTGAGCGTATGCTGAAGTACTTCATCAGAAAGGCCTGTGGAACGGGAAGGTTTTTCAGACCCCGCATAATGGTCTGCGTTCCGAGCGGAATCACCGAGGTTGAAAAGCGTGCGGTGAGAGAGGCGACGGAGCAGGCGGGAGGAAAGTCCGCATTTCTCATAGAAGAGCCGGTGGCCGCCGCCATCGGAGCGGGTCTTGACATATCCAGGCCTGACGGAATAATGGTAATAGACGTGGGCGGGGGAACTACCGACGTTGCCGTAATCGCCCTCGGCGGAATCGTTACCAGCGAGTCAGTAAAGATGGCAGGGGACAAGTTTGACGACGCTATCATAAAGTACATGAGAAAAGAGCATCAGCTTTACATAGGCGAGAGGACAGCTGAGGAGCTTAAGCTTGAAATAGGAGCGGCGGCGGTATTTGACGACGATCCGACGGCTGAGTGCAGAGGAAGGGACCTGGTTACTGGACTTCCTAAAGTCATAGAGATTACCTCTTCGGAAATCGCATCTGCCCTGGAGGAACCTGTTCACACCATATGTGAGACGGTTCATACGGTTCTGGAGAGAACTCCGCCGGAACTTGCAGCCGACATTACCAACTCCGGCATAACCCTTACGGGAGGCGGAGCTATGCTCAGGGGACTCGATAAGAGAATCCACGAACGCACCGGAATAGAGGTTCACATTGCGGAAAATCCTGAGGCATGCGTTGCCATAGGAACCGGTAAGGCTCTCAACGTTATAGAAAATATTGAAAACAATAAACTGAACAGAAGGGAACCTTATCTCTAACAGGTTATCAGACTGCCCCGCCGTCAAAAGATACGGCGAGGCGGTTTTTGCGTGAAGGCGGGCAGGTGTGCGCACCTGTCTTAAGAACGGAGAAGTGATGAAATACGAGCTTATAGCTACAGCTACATTCGGAATCGAAGCCGTGGTTAAGAGGGAACTTCAGAACCTGGGATTTAAGATCGTAAAATCCGAGGATGGTAAAATAACATACACGGGAGACGAGAAAGCCATAGTGAAGAGCAATCTATGGCTCAGATCTGCCGACAGGGTGCTGCTGAAGATGGGAGAATTCAAAGCTGTCACCTTTGAGGAGCTGTTTCAGCAGATAAAAGGCATAGAATGGGAAAACCTGATTCCGGCCGACGGGAAATTTACCGTTACGGGAACGTCGGTGAAATCGGTGCTCCACAGCGTTCCTGCCTGTCAGAGCATAGGAAAGAAGGCTATAGTAGAGCGCCTCGGAGAATATTACGGCATGGAAAACTTTCCGGAGACGGGAGCGGAATACACGGTAAAGATAACAATTTTAAAGGACAACGTCACCGTAACCGTGGATACCAGCGGGGCAGGGCTTCACAAGAGAGGATACAGGGTTATGGACGTAGCCGCGCCCATTAAGGAGACTCTGGCGGCGGCGATGGTTCAGCTTTCATTCTGGAAACCGGGAAGATACCTTATGGATCCCTGCTGCGGTTCAGGCACCATACCTATAGAGGCGGCTATGATAGGCAGAAACATAGCGCCGGGTCTTGGAAGAAAATTCGCCTGCGAAGGATGGGATATAATTTCCAGGGACATATGGAAAGAAGAGAGAAAAGCAGCTTTTGATGCCATAGATTACGATGCCGACGTCAGGATCTTCGCCTCTGACGTGGAACCAGGGGCTATCGAGGCGGCCAGGGAAAATGCCGCGGAGGCCGGAGTGGACGACTGCATAGTATTCAAGCGCATGAATATGTCTCGCATCGAGGCAAGGGAGCCGGGAGGAATAATAATCACCAATCCGCCTTACGGAGAGAGAATAGGCGGCGACGGTCAGAAGAGAAGAATATACGATACGTACAAGGCGTTTTTTAAAGCCAATCCGGACTGGTCTCTTTTCATGATAACCACAGACAAGGACGTGGAGGACAGGATATTCGGCCGCAAGGCAGACAGGAGAAGAAAGCTGTATAACGGCAGGCTGGAGGTCTGCTACTATCAGTTCCACGGGAAAAAGCCTGAAAGGACGGGTGAAACTCATGAAAAGATGTGAGCTTCTTGCGCCTGCGGGAAACGCGGAAAGCTTCATTGCCGCAGCTGAGGCGGGAGCAGATGCCATATATCTGGGAGGAACGGCCTTTAACGCCCGTATAAATGCCGGTAACTTTACCCGCCGGGAGCTTAAAGAAGCTTTCGATTTTGCCCGGGTGAGAGGGATAAAGACCTATGTGACCATGAATACCCTCATAAGGGATGATGAGATGAACGAAGCTCTCCACGCAGCCTACGATATGTACGCCATGGGAGCGGACGCCCTCATAATTCAGGATCTGGGCCTGGGGTATCTGGTCAGAAAGCACATACCGGACATGCCCATTCACCTTTCGACTCAGGGCTCCGTATACAGTCTTGACGGAGTGAAGGCTGCCGAAAAGCTGGGATATGAAAGAGTGGTTCTCGCAAGAGAGCTTTCTCTCGAGGAAATAAGGAGAATATGTGCGGGGACAAAGACGGAAATCGAGGTCTTCGTTCACGGCGCTCTGTGTATATGCTATTCGGGACAGTGCCAGCTCAGCCGGTATTTTGGCGGCAGAAGCGGAAACCGGGGCCAGTGCGCCCAGCCGTGCAGGCTTGCCTATGACATAGAGGAAGGATTTGAGAAAAACAGGCCTAGGGGGAAACACATCCTCAGCCCAAAGGACATGTGCCTTATCGATAGAATTGGAGAGCTCATAGACGCAGGGGTCATGTCTCTTAAAATCGAGGGCAGGATGAAGTCCCCCGAATACGTGGGAACGGTAACGTCAATATACAGAAAGTACATGGATATGTATTTTGAAAACGGCTGGTATACCGTGGAGGAAGCGGATCGGGAAGCCCTGACGCAGATTTTCAATCGGGGCGGATTTACCGAAGGATACATGGGCGGAGATCCTGAAAGGCGCCTTATGTCCGAGGCAGTTCCAAAGAATACAGGGGTGTTCATGGGAACGGTGACAAAGGCGGCAAAGGGTTCAAAGATAGTTTCCGTAAAATGTGACGGAAGGAAGCACGCTGTCGGGCCTCTCGAAAAGGGAGATAGGTTGGAAATCCGAGGAGATAAAAACGTAAGTGCCCTCGTCACATATATTAAGCCGGGACAGAAGGGAATCCTGGATATAGGCGATGTTAAGTCTCCCGTAAGAATCGGCGACGGAGTGTACAGGATAACCTCCGCAAAGCAGATGGAAAAAGCGGCGGAATTTCACAGGGGCAAAACCTTCTCCGAGGGAAAGTATATGAGGAGGCGTACTCTCCGTGCTTCAGCTGAGATGACTGAAGAGGGAAGGCTTAAAATTACCTTCACCGATCCGGAAAACGGAAAAGGCGTATCTGCATGTTCAGCACCTCTGGAGGAGGCGGCAGGTTTCGATGCCGGAGCCGGAAGAATTGAAAAAGCCCTGAGAAAGACTGGAGGTACAGCCTTTGAAACGGGAAATATAACGTTTAAAGGTACCTTTGACAGGGCTGTTCCTATTTCCGAGGTAAATAGGCTCAGAAGGGAGCTTTTGGAAGATATGAAAATCGCCCTTGAGGATACGGGAAGAAGGCCTCAGGGCATTCCTTCCGTGGCGATGGCTACGAAACCGGAAAAGTCTGAAGCTGCCCTTGAGGTGTTCTTTTACAGCGTAGAAGATTATAACAGGTACCGCAGTGAGCTTGAAAGGACAGGTGTGAAGACCAGATGCCTTCTTCCTCTCGTCGAAATGATGGAGGAAGGAATGGAAGGAAAAAGCTCAGAGGATGGATTTGAGATAGTTCCATATATCACCGGCATATCCAGAGGGCCTGAGGACGATTACATAGAGGAACACTTTGACGAAGCGGTGAGAACTGCAGAAGAAAGCGGCATCTACATAGGAAACCTTCAGTGGGTGAAAAAGTTTGCAGATGCCGGAGTTCGTGTTTTTGCCGATTCCGGCCTTAATGTCCACAACGGGTTTACGGCAGAAGCTCTAAAGGAGCTTGGCGCCTTGGAGTGCTCTCCGTCGGCTGAAGCTTTTGGCCGGGAGGAGGGAAACTACCCTCTCATGATAAGCGAGCACGACTTTGGAACGGGAAAGGCGCGGGACAGGAAGGGAGAAATTCTGAGATTCAGAAAATCCCCGCTCGGAGGAAAGACCCTCATAACTCCCGATACCAGGGTATCGGTTGCAGAGGGAGCAAGGCGCGCCAGAGAAGAAAAGCGAACTATAAGAATATATATATAAAAAATGTTCGTAAATATGCCGTAAAAAGGCAGATATGATGAAAAAGGAAGTAAAATCTTCGGATAAAAGCCAAAGATTTGCTTTCTTTTTATTTTCCCGGGTATATAATTAAATACAAGGTTAAAGTTTTTGTTTAGGGGCTGAAGGCGCGCTGCATGACGCCCGGGTTTACATAAAGGAGAAGAATATGAGAAAAGAATGGGAAGGATTTAAGCCGGGCGCATGGATGGACACCATCGACACCGATGATTTCATCAGACTGAACTACACACCTTACGACGGAGACGAGAGCTTTCTGGAAGGACCTACTGAGAGAACCCTGAGATGCAACGACAGAGTAAAGGAGCTTCTCAGAGAGGAGAGAAAGGCCGGAGGAACTCTTAAGGTGGACGCAAGCCGCATTATGAGGGTTAACGCCTTTGAGCCGGGATACATAATAAGAAGCGACGATCTCATCGTAGGACTTCAGACGGACGAGCCTTTAAAGCGCGGAATCTGCCCTTTCGGCGGAATCAGAATGGTGAGAGAGGAACTGGCGGAGCATGGAGAAAAGCTTCCTGAGGAGATAAACTTCATGTTCAACTACGTGACCACCCATAACGACGGCGTATTCAAGGCCTATTCCCCTGAGATGAGAAAGGTTCGCCACCTGGGATACATAACGGGACTTCCTGACGCCTACGGCAGAGGAAGGATCATAGGCGACTACAGACGGTGCGCTCTTTACGGAATCGACCGCCTCATCGAGGAGAAGCAGAAAGATCACGATGAAATAGCGTCCCGCGAGGACATGTGCGAGGAGAACATAAGGCTCTCCGAGGAAATTTTCAACCAGATAGCCGCTCTTAAGGAAATAAAGATTATGGCCGAGAAGTACGGCTACGATATATCAAAGCCTGCAAAGGACGTAAGGGAAGCCATTCAGTGGACATACTTTGCATATCTTGCGGGAATAAAGGAAGAAAACGGAGCGGCAATGTCTCTGGGCAGAACATCTACATTTATAGACATCTATGCTGAAAGAGACCTTGCCAACGGAACATATACGGAAAGCAGGATTCAGGAGTTTGTGGACGACTTCATCCTCAAGCTGAGAGTCGCAAGACACCTGAGAACCAACGAATACAACGAGCTCTTCGGCGGAGACCCTATGTGGATTACGGAAGGCCTTGCAGGAGTGGGAAGCGATGGACGTCACAGGGTTACGAAGAACACCTACAGGGTGCTTAACACCCTCTACAATCTGGACCCGGCTCCGGAACCGAACCTGACAGTTCTCTGGTCCGAGAAGCTTCCTGAGCCTTTCAAGAGGTTCTGCGCTCAGGTTTCCATCGACACCGACTCCATCCAGTACGAGAACGACGACAAGATGAGACCTCACTGCGGAGACGATTACTCCATCGCATGCTGCGTATCGGCTATCGAGATGGGTCATCAGATTCAGTACTTCGGAGCCCGCTGCAACCTGGCAAAGTGCCTTCTCCTCGCCATCAACGGCGGAGTGGACGAGAGAACCGGCGAGAGAGTGGGACCGCAGATGGAACCTATGGGAGACGGACCTCTCGACTTTGACGAAGTGTGGAGAAGGTATAAGATTTATCTCCAGTGGCTCATGGGCGTTTACTCACGCATCATGAACATAATCCACTTCATGCACGACAAATACGATTACGAGAGAACCCAGATGGCATTCCTCGACTCCGAGGTGAAGCGTCTCATGGCCTTCGGCGTTGCAGGCTTCTCCGTTGCGGCGGATTCCCTTTCGGCTATAAAGTACGCCAAGGTTACTCCGTCAAAGAATGAGGACGGCGTAATTGTGGACTATATAATAGAAGGGGATTTCCCAAAATACGGAAACGACGACGACAGAGTTGACGAAATAGCCGTTGCCATATCCGAAAGGGCCATAGCTGAGCTGAGAAAGCATCCTAACTACAGAAATGCTGTGACAACTCTTTCCGTTCTGACCATAACTTCCAACGTAATGTACGGAAAGAAGACGGGAAACACTCCGGACGGAAGAAGAGCAGGTACACCTTTTGCGCCGGGAGCAAACCCTATGCACGGAAGAGACGAGAGCGGAGCGGTGGCATCCCTTAACTCCGTTTCAAAGATAGACTGGAACACCTGCCAGGACGGAATATCCAACACCTTCAGCGTAGTTCCTGACGCTCTAGGCAAAGACAGAAATCAGAGAAAGGAAAATCTGGTGAACCTGCTTTCGGGCTACTTCGGCCAGGGAGCGCACCACCTGAACGTAAACGTTCTTAACAGAGAGGTTCTCCTGGACGCCTATGAAAACCCGGACAAGTATCCGAGCCTTACCATAAGAGTTTCAGGATATGCCGTAAGGTTTAACGCCCTGTCCAGAGCTCACCAGAAGGAAGTAATCGAAAGAACATTCCATCAGAGCCTGTAAAAGAATCTGAAGAAGTGCGGCGGCCTTGAAAGGCCGCCTTTTGATATAAGGAGAGAAAGCATGGAAAGAGAGCTTAAGGCAAGGCTTCACTCGGTAGAGACCTTCGGCGCGGTGGACGGACCCGGCATAAGGACGGTGTTTTTCCTGCAGGGGTGTCCCGCCAGGTGCAGGTACTGCCACAATCCGGATACGTGGGAAATGAATCCGCTGTCGGAGAATCTAATAACGGCGGAAGATGTGGTGAAAAAGGCAAAGCGGGGGAAGCCGTACTACGGAGAGACAGGAGGCGTGACATTTTCCGGGGGAGAACCGCTGATTCACGGAGAGTTTCTCGCAGCGGCAATAAATGCCCTTCATGAAGAAGGCATAAACTGCGCCATAGACACAAGCGGGACGTATTTTGATGAATTCTCGGAGAGAGCCATAGCAGAAGCCGACCTTATTCTTCTTGACATAAAGCACACGGATCCTGAGGACTTTAAAAAGCTGACTGGTCGACCAATGGAGAGCCTTTTCAAGGTGATAGAGGCTGTAAACGAGAGCAAAACCTGTGTATGGATACGCCAGGTGGTAGTGCCGAGACTTACGGACAGCGAAGAGTACATGGAAAAGCTTGCGGACTTCATAAGAGGCATATGTAATGTGGAGAAGGTGGAGCTTCTGGGGTATCACAGCATGGCCAGGACAAAGTATGAAAAACTGGGCATACCTTACCCCCTTTCGGATGTAAAGGATATGGAGCCGGGGAGGCTGAGCCAGCTTCAGGAATTTATCAATAAAAAATCGAAAAAAGATGTTGACAAAGGGACTCGCAGGTGGTAGACTAATCAAGCTGTCACCGGGAAGGCAAAGCCGTCCGGACCGGCTGAAAAAAGAAATGAAAAAAGTTCTTGACAGACCGGCCGAAAGG
>CASFAX010000051.1 GCA_949292945.1 uncultured Bacillota bacterium
TTATCCTGACGGACTGGTAGCAGGACCTTTGGGACAGGCGATGAAGGCTCCTGTGCTCCTTGTAAATAACAATAATACGAATTATGCAAAGCAGTACGCCAAGGAAACGGGTGTTGAGAGCATAGCGGGAGTCGCAGCTTCTACCTTCCTTTCAGATTCGGCTTTTAGCGGTATCATTTAACTTATAATTTTCAACAATAGCAGGTTTTGACGCCTGCTATTGTTATGTAAGCGGTTTTTTGGTATAATATCCGGGTATTAATTTTTCTGAAAGGAAATCAGCTTTTGAACACTTTAAAAGAAATTCTCAAGGAACACTGGGAGTATAAGAGACAAATTTTAAAGCTTGCAAAGTCTGACATAATAAAGACATATAAGGGAGCGGCGCTTGGCTGGCTCTGGGCTATCGCAAAGCCTGCAGTGACCATTGCCGTGTTCTACTTCGCCTTTTCCATAGGACTTAAGAGCAATAAGCCGGTGGAAGGGTATCCGTATTTTCTCTGGCTTATCGCAGGCATGATGCCCTGGTTTTATATGAGAGATACGATTATCGCCGGAGCTGATTCCATAAGGCGTTATAAGTATCTTGTTACGAAGATAAAGTATCCGGTATCCACCATACCTACATATGTGAACATATCCCAGTTCGTCATAAACGTAGGGCTGGAGCTTATAATGGCCGTCATATTTATAGTGTACGGAAAAATGCCTGATATTTACTGGCTTCAGATTCCCCTTTACATGGTGCTGATGCTGCTTTTTTTCAACGCATGGTCGCTCTTTGCAGGAATGCTTTCAGCCATGAGCAAGGACTTTCTGAATCTGGTTAAAGCGGTTGTTACGGCCCTGTTCTGGATAAGCGGAATAATGTACGATGTAAACGGAATAGACATAGGCTGGATTAAAACCATAATGCTCTTTAACCCGATTACCATAGTAGTCAACGGATTCAGGAACAGTCTCATATACAAGGAATGGTTCTGGGAGAATACGGGAGAGCTTATCAATTTTGCGATAATGTACGCACTGATGCTCATTTTGGCCATATGGTCATACAGGAAGCTGAGAAAGGAAATACCGGACGTGCTGTAGTCCGCGCTGTGTTATGGAAAAAGCGATAGAATTTAAACACGTAACGAAGAGATATAAGCTGTACAAAAACGACAAAGAGCGCTTTAAGGGCATCTTTTTCAAAAACATAAAGGCAAAGGAAAAGAAGGCCATAAACGATATTTCCTTTGTAGTTGAAAAAGGGGAGTCGGTGGCCCTTTTCGGGCGAAACGGCGCAGGAAAGTCCACGCTTCTTAAGATGATAACCCAGGTGGTTTTTCCGACCAGCGGCGAGATATATGTGGACGGCCGGGTCAGCGCGCTTTTAGAGCTTACCGCAGGCTTTGATATGGAATTTACCGGCCGCGAGAACATATACTTCAGAGGCCAGCTCATGGGTATACCCCACGAGGAGATAGAGGAGCTGGAACCTGAAATCGTCGATTTTGCGGAGCTGGGAGACTACATAGACCAGCCGGTGAGAACCTATTCCAGCGGAATGAAGGCAAGGCTGGGCTTTGCCATAAATGCAAACATAAAGCCTGAAATTCTCATCGTGGACGAGGCTTTAAGCGTAGGCGACAAAGCCTTCAGGCTCAAATGCAACGCCAAGATAAACGAAATCGTGGGAAGCGGAGTTACATTCCTCTTTGTAACCCACTCCACAAATGTTGCAAAGGACTTCTGCAAGCGGGGCATCGTTATGAAGCAGGGAAAGATGATTCTGGACGATACCTGCGAGAAGGCCGCGGAATTTTACGAGAAGATGGTTGCAGAAGAAATCGAGAGAAAGAAGAAGATACAGGAAGAGAAGAAGAAGGAAAAGCTTTTTCAGTAGATAAGGGGTAAAGATGCTGTTTCTGCAGAATTTATATGCCAGTATATATAGGAGGATAGAACATAGTACTGAAAAGATCAGTGGATATAAAAAAGAAATAATTACGGTCGTTCTTGCGCACGTAATCGCCTTTTATTACCTTTCCATCAGGATGTTCTCGACGCAGCTGAGCAGTATTGGTATAGGTGAATTTGACAGGATATGCTTTTTTGCGGTACTTATTCTGGCCATTTCTATATTCGCAGCGGGCAAGCATAATGATGCCTACGAATTAAACAGGAAAACGGCATGGATTTACAGTGCTCTTTCGATATGTCTCATCGTTTCGGTGATTGTGTGCAGATTTATACCAGAAAGGAACGCGGATATATTCGTGATCATCCTCCTTGTGCCGATTGTTATATTTATGCTTAAGGACGAGAAGGCATTTTATCGGCTTATACTAAAGATAGCAGCTGCATTTGTTAACATCGGAGTGATTCTGCACGTTTTAAATCTTTTGTTCGCAAGGCAGACGGAAGGCGACTCGGGCGGATATCAGGGGCTCATCTCAAATCCGAACACTCTTGCCATGGTGCTTTTGCCGACATTATTCAGTGCTATTTTTTTATACAGCATAAAGAGCAATAAGAAATACTATCTGTTTGTGGTGGCATATACTGCAGGTATTATAGTTATGACTCAATCGAGAACCTCTTTCGGGATGGCTGCAATCGGCATAATATGCTGGGCTGTTTTCAGCATAAGATATGGAAACGAATTTGCCCAGAACGTAAGGAAACAGATTTTAGCAGTAGTGCTGCTTTTGGTGGTAATGGTAGCAGGAATCTTTGTGACGGATAAATTAAATGAACTGGTTGCCGTAAAAAGTGACAATCAGACGGCTACTACCGAAACGGAAGATAGCAGTTGGGATCAAATTATCAATAAATCCAAGGTGCGAATGGATACCGGCCTGAACGGTTTGCTGAGTGGAAGAGTCGAATTGTGGAAGTATTACACTGAGGACATTACAGTATTCGGCCATGATTCTGTGACCGCAGCGAAGGAACGTGAAAATGACGGAATTACACTTGGAGCACACAATACTCTGATATACTATTTATACACGAATGGAGCTTCTGTGGCGCTGTTCATGTTGTTTTTTCAGGCGGCCGGATGCATATACGTGATTACATCTGTTTTTCGATGCAAAGATTACAGTGGCGGAAGAAGTGTAAGAATCAGAAGCGAACTCTTCACGTCAATGATTATTCCAGCTTACTGTGCAGGCGGCCTTGTTGAGGAATTGTCACGTGTTGGTGGATGGGGTGTAACATTGATGTTCTACCTTGCCATGACTCGCGTATTTATAAAAAAGATAGAACCTGGAAGTTGTAGGGAAAAGCATTCTTTCATTAGCCATAGAAAAGGGAGACATTAAATCTGATGCCGGACATTAGTGAAAAAAATAAAATTGGTGTATCCATAATTATCCCCGCGTATAACGTGGAAGGATACATCGGGGACACTATGAAAATGATAGCAAAACAGACTTACGGCGATTTTGAGGCAATCATTGTCAACGACGGATCGACAGACGGGACGGGCGATGTCGTAAGGAAATTTTGCGAAAGTGACACGAGATTCCGCATGATCGAGAAGGAAAACGGTGGAGTCTCTTCAGCGAGAAATGCTGGAATAGAGGATGCAAAAGGGGAATACATGGTTTTCTGGGATGCGGATGATGAGATACCAGAAAAAAGTTTGGAGTATCTGCATTCGGCGATGGAAAGGGAAGAAGCGGATATGGTAATCGGAATAAGGGCACTCGATACCATGACGGAATTATCCCGGCCCGAAACGCTGAAAGAGCTTACGAAACAGCGCGAGATAAGCAAGGTCGATTCAAGACTCGTATGGTGTCTTACAGCTGCTAATAAAATGTACAGGACATCTATTCTTCACAATAATAGTGTAAGATTTAGGAGCAACATTTTGTGTGAGGATGGAATTTTCTGGTTTGAGTACATGAAATATTGCAGGAAAATTACAGGGTGTCCTCACGATGTGTACGTATACAAAAAGCGCAACTTTACGGATTCGGAGAAATCATTATCCCTTTCCACGTCGATTCATACGGAACATTTTCGTGGCATGGAATATGTAAGGTATTTTGAAAACGCCTGCGAAGCGCTTTTTGACGGGATGGAAAAAAGCATTGAGAATAGGTATTACAGGGAAAAACTCTTTCAGGAGCTCTATAAGAAGCTTATGAGAGAGCAGGTAATCGGTGATGTTTACAGGTTCATATGGTCTCTTGACGATGACGGGGAAAAAAGTCTTCATGCAGCCTTTGACATAGTAAAGAATAAACTCTATAAAAACGAGTGGGATTCGGTGCTTGCAAAAGAAAGCGATATAGATATACGAGATGGTCTTAAGACAAAGAAAGAACTTAGGGAAAAGCCGCTGATTACCCTGGTTGTAACCGCAGACGCGAAGGATCCGGAACTGATTTTAAAAAGCATATACGGACAAAATTTCCCGGAGTTTGAAGTTCTTATCGACGGACGTATCGCCGAAGCTTTCGGAGGTACTATCTCCGGATATGAGAATATAAGGGTTACAAGAGGAAGCACCAGGGCGGAAATTAAAAACGCCGCACTGGATGATGCGCGTGGAAAGTGGATTATGTTTTTCGAAGAAGATATGTTCTTCGGAATAAATACCCTGAAAGGCTTTGTCAGAAAGGCATCGAAAAGCGATAAGATGGTGTCGCTCTATGTTAAGACCGTCAGCGGGCGAAAGCTTAAGGATATAAAACCGCTGGAAAAAACATTTGCGAGTCAGGATAAACGGCTTAGGAAAGAGATAGACCGGATGTTTTCCAACAAGGTTTTTCTGGTAGACTGGCTGAGAAGTGAGAAATTTAAATTCACAGATGACAGCGCATCGGACATTGCGAGACTTTTTGATATGAATAAATCATCGAGAAAAAAGTCGGTTGTTATGATGACGTATCTTAGTGAAGATGACTATATGTCAGGAAAGATTCACTGGAAAACAAAGCTCAAGCTTAAGTATCTGCGTTAAAACGGCAGGGAGAATGAATTTATGTGTGTTATAAACAGGATATTCTGGAAAAGAACGTATCTCTTTATAGAATTCAGCGCTGAATCACCGAAGGGAATATGTCTAAAAAATACAGAGACAGGCAGGATGGTTTCCTTCGAGGTAAAGAAGCTGAAAGAGAACTATTACAGAGCCAAGCTTAACATTACGATAGCTAATGGAAGAGATCTTCTTGAAGAGGGAAGATGGCTCATAACATTAAGCGATGGAAGCCCTGTAACCGAGTATTCAGCATGCATTAAGGAAAACCCGTATATAGGTCAGAGGGTATTCAGATACACTCAGCGCTTTTATTCCTACACATTCAGAATGGAGTTTACAGCTGAAGGTTTGACTGTAATCAACGGTCATTATATGTCCGTTAAGAAGAACAGGGATGCAGAGGATTTCAGACGAAGCTTTTTCGAAAAAAGTCAGGGCGGTGCCATATGAACGAATTTATTGTAGAGAAAATGAAATGGAATAACGGAGTTCTCGCTATCGATTTCGTATCGGATGACGAAGGCGAAGTGGCTTTATACGCTCAAAGGGAGGAGCTTCGCGTTCCTGTCGAGTATACTGCAGGGGAGGACGGAAGGAAACATGTGGAGATTACATTCTTTGACCGTGAGGCAAAGAGTATATTCTACAGAGGAAGATGGCGGTTCGTAAAGAGGGACACGCTGGAGCCTGCCCAGCTTGCAGATGACATAATGCTTAATATAGAAGATTATACTCGAAGTTTTTACAGTGAAGACAAGACAAAAATTGTAATTGTAACGCCGGTTATAATGAAATATACGGGTGAGAATACCGACTTCCTCGAAGAAGAGGAGGAAATGCAGGGTGTAGCTTTCGAGGTGTCGTACACTTTCAAATATGATATTGACGGGTACAGGCGGACTTTTGCTACGGCGAAAAGGGAAGCAAATACGCTTAAAAGCTTCATAATAAAATGCGGTTTTATTACGGCAAAATGGATGATAAACAAGTATTATCTGTTCTACGCCGGCAGATATAAGAAAAACGGAAAGAACATTCTTATCATGTCGGAAAACCGTCCCGGAATTATGGATAACCTGGAGGCGATTGATACCAGACTAAAGGAAAGGGGCCTGGATAAGGAATATAACATAAGTTATCACTTCAGAAATATTTTCGAAGGTCATCAGAATCCTTTCAGCTGGCTCAGGACGCTTAGAATGATCGCGAAAAATGACTATATTTTTGTAGATGATTATGCTCCGATTTTCGCATATATCGACATGGATGAAAAGACCACGCTGGTGCAGGTATGGCACGCCGGATTCGGTTTTAAGCTGGTGGGATACGGCAGATTCGGAATAAGCGGATCTCCTCATCCTGTAAAGTCGTGCCACAGGAAATATACTTACGCCCTGATAGGAAACGACTCTCTCAGAGAAATATATTCGGAGGTTTTCGGAATAGAAAAGGAAGCGCTTCTTGCGACCGGAATGCCGAGGCTGGAGCATTTCCTAGACGATGATAACAGAAGAGCGGTTACCGATGCGTTCTACAGGGAGTTCCCGGAGCTTGAAGGGAAGAGAATTATAACCTTTGCACCTACTTACCGCGGCTCCAATCAGAAAAATGCAAACTACGATTTCTCGCAGATAGATTTCGACAGGCTGTACGACTACTGTAAGAGAACGAATACCGTATTCATTATAAAGCAGCATCACTTTTTGAGAGAAAAGGCTCCTATTAAAGAAAGTCAGGGCGACGTTTTCTATGAATGCTCCGATCATAAGCTAAACGACATATTCTACATGACTGACCTGCTTATTACAGACTATTCCTCGTGCTTTTATGATTTTCTTCTCCTCGGAAAGCCGGTTCTCTTCTTTACGTATGACAGGGCCGTATACTCGGCAACGCGAGGCGTTCACAGGCCTATTGATAAAGTTGCACCGGGAAGAGTATGCGACAGTTTCGATCAGCTTATGGATGCGCTGGAAAATGAAGATTACGGAACGGTGGAGGCAGCCGATTTCCTCAGGGATAAGTGTGTTTCCAGCGATACTCTGGCAAGTGACAAGGTCATAGATTATGTGATTTTGCACAGGGAAGTAGAGGATATTTAGCATAGATGAGAGCTGTTAAGAAACTGGCGATGAAATGTGTCGTTTACGCCATGAACGGGGTATACTGCGTGCTTAAGCTCTTTCCGGTACGGAAAAAGGCGGTTTTTATAAGCAGGCAGACTGACGAAATATCCGTAGACTTCAGACTCATAATAGATGAGCTTGAGGCCAGAAGGTGCGGATGGAAAACCGTTGTCCTTGCGAAGAGGATGAGAAAAAGCATTGCGGGAATGGTGGAATACGGTTTTCATATGCTGAGGCAGATGTACCATCTTGCAACATCCAGAGCTGTTATCATTGACGGCTACTGCGTGCCGGTAAGCGTATTGAAGCATAAGAAATGCCTTACAGTAATTCAGATATGGCATGCCATAGGTTGCATGAAAAAGTTCGGATATGCTATGATAGGGGACGAAGTGGGAAATAGCGAGGACGTTGCCCGTATAATGAAAATGCATAAGAATTACGATTATGCACTTATTTCTTCCTATTCATTTGTGAATGATTACCTGGAAGGTTTCAGAATAGAAAGGGAAAAAATACTTCAGATTCCTCTTCCCAAGGCAGATCTTCTTACTTCGGAGGAATATCTCAGAAAACAGAGAGATAAGCTGATTGAACGGTACCCTCAGCTTGCCGAAAAGAGGAACATCCTTTACTGCCCGACCTTCCGAAAGGATGAAACTGCAGCTGAAGAAGGGATAAGAAAGCTTATAGCGGCGATAGATTTCAACAGATATAATTTCATCTATAATCCCCATCCTAACAGCAAAGCGAAAATAGATGATTCTCGAATTATGAATTTGCCATACTCCACCATGGAGCTTGTTGCGGCCTCCGATTACGTTATAAGTGACTATTCCAGCGTGATATACGAAGCAGGACTTGCGAAAAAACCTGTATATCTTTACGGATACGACTGGAAGGAGTATTCTAAAAAGAGATCTTTCAACCTGGATCTAACAAAGGATGTGCCGACTATTTTTACAGATGATCCGGAAAAGATAATTAAGGCCATAGACGATGATGAATTTGATTACGAAATCTTCGCAAAGTTTATAGATAAAAATGTAGTAATACCCGACGGAGGATGTGCATCTGCAATTGCAGATCTCATTCTGGGAGAAAGGAAATAGACTATGAAGGATGTAATGAGAACTATACTGGAAGAACGACGTAACGGAAAGAATAGCGGTATACCGTCATATTGTACGGCTAATCCGCAGGTCCTGAAGGCTATTCTCCTTCATGCAAAGGAAACGGGTACTACCGTACTCATAGAAGCAACGGCAAATCAGGTCAACCAGTTCGGCGGATACACCGGAATGAAGCCTGAAGACTATAAAAGATACATATTGAATATGGCGGATGAAATGGGATGCGACAGAGAGAATATTATTCTCGGAGGAGATCATCTCGGTCCGCTGACATGGTCCGACGAGCCTGAAAGAGATGCCATGGAAAAGGCCAAAGAGCTGGTCAGACTGTTTACCCTTGCAGGATACACTAAGATACATCTGGATACCAGCATGAGGCTGGCAGACGACCCTACGGACAAGCCTCTCACTGACGAGACGATAGCAAGACGCGGCGTTGAGCTATATAAGGTATCTATCGAGGCATATGAAGAGCTTCGGAAGGGAAATCCCGATGCTCTCAGACCTTCATATATAATAGGCAGTGAAGTGCCTATTCCTGGAGGAAGTCAGGATGAAGAGGATTCGGTTGCCGTAACAAAACCTGAAGCTCTCGAGCACACTCTTTCCGCATACCGTGAGGCGTTTAAAGCTCAGGGTGTGGAGGATGGAATAAACGATGTCATTGCAGTTGTGGTTCAGCCCGGTGTAGAATTCGGAAACGATGAAGTTCACGTCTATGACAGAGAAGAGGCAAAGAGCCTTTGCGAAACATGCAGAAGACATCCGGAAATAATGCTGGAAGGACATTCTACGGACTACCAGCCAAAGGAAGCTCTTAGGGAAATGGTGGAAGACGGAGTTGGAATTCTGAAGGTGGGACCGCAGATTACTTTCGCGTTCAGAGAGGCACTCTTTGCTCTCGGCCATATAGAAAGCGCCATGACCGATGAGGATGGCCTGATAAACGGCAGAAAGCCTGTGGATTTTCCTGCTGTTATGGAAAAGGTGATGATTGAAAATCCGAAAGACTGGATAAAACATTATCACGGCAGTGAAACATCCCAAAAAATAGACAGGAAGTTCAGTCTGTCAGACAGATGCAGATATTACTTCTCGACAGATGAAGTGCAGGATGCGATAAGAAGACTTTACGAAAACATAGACAG
>CASFAX010000052.1 GCA_949292945.1 uncultured Bacillota bacterium
GACACGAAAGCCCCCAGATACGAGGCGGCGGTGGACAGAGCCCTTGGGGTTCTCCTGAAGAAACCGGTGATATTTGAGATAAACACGGGAGCCATATCGAAGAACTACAGAACGACACCTTACCCTGCGGAGGATATTCTGAAGAAAATATCCGCAGGCGGCGGAAGGATAATGATAAACAGCGACAGTCACAGGACGGATACCATAGATGCAGCTTTTGACGAGGCGAAAGACCTTGCGAGAGCCTGCGGTTTTACAGAGCTAACGGTACCCGATACGAGAGGAGAAGGCTTATGGTGCAGCACAAAATTCTGATTGTAGACGACGACCCGGATATCAGAGAGGTTTTATCCATTCTACTGGGCAGCGAAGGATACATAGTGGGGATGGCGGAAAACGGACAAGCCGCCGTGGACATGATAGACGATGACGACAGCTTTGACCTTGTGATAATGGACATAATGATGCCGGGAATTTCAGGGGTTGAAGCCTGCGCCAGAATCCGCGAAAAGTCCAAGGTTCCCGTTATGTTCCTTACGGCAAAGTCCCAGGATCAGGACAAGGTCAGCGCATACACCGAAGGCGGAGACGATTATCTTGTAAAGCCTTTCTCCCAGACAGAGCTTCTCATGAAGGTTAAGTCACTTCTCAGAAGGTACAGGGAATATCAGGCAAAGCCGGCCGCAAAAAAGGCCAACATGCTGGGAGGAAAAGTCAGCATAGATGAGAGAGGAAGGGTAGCCATAAAAAACGGCGTGAGAATACCGCTTACGGAAAAGGAATACGCCATACTCAGATTTTTCCTCAGTCATCAGGGAGAAATAGTGGGAAACAAGGACATATACGAGGGAGTGTGGAAGGAGCCTTACATGCCTTCCGACGGAAACACCGTAATGGTTCACATTCTGAATCTGAGAAAGAAGCTGGAGGACGACGTGAATCACCCCCAGCTCATAAAGACCATATGGGGAAAGGGATACAGGATTGAGTAGGATAAGAGGCAGGCTGAAAAAGAGATTCGTCTCCCTTAACTTCAAGCTGGCAATCGTGGTCGTAATGGCTATGGCGGTGACTCTGGGGGTGTACCTTCTTTCCTCATGGTTTGAATCCTTTGTCGCAGACCGGCAGTACCTCTCAGAGGAGGCGGAGAGGGAAAACGTGGACAAAGCCTACGACGAATTTGAAGACTTTGTCAACTCCGGAAACGTCAAAGCCACCAGCAACGGACGGCTACAGCGCTGGCTGGAAAACCACGAGTACACATACCTTTACATATACGACGACCTTCAGGTGGTGTTTGAAGCCGGATGGTGGGTAGGAGAAGGCGACAATCCTACGCCGGACGAAATAGCGTCCAGCCACGGAGCTTCCGATGCCAGCCTGACCCAGAAGACTCCTGAAGCAGGCGAGAGCGGCGAGAAACTTTCCAACGAGGACAGGATAAGCTACGACACCTTTGAGCCGGATGTTCATAACCGCATAGTCACATTTGCCGACGGAGATTATTACGTATACATCGACGTCTACAGGGAGCAGCACTGGTATGACATAATGTTCTTCGCAAAGCTGTTCCTCTGCTTTATGACTTTCATCTGCATAGTGCTGGTTTATAACGGCCACGTGACCGGAAGGCTCATAAGGCTTTCCGACGATGCAAAGCGCATAAGCGAAGGCGACCTGAAAGGCGACATAACCGCAGGCTCCAACGACGAGATAGGAAGCCTGGCGGTGAGTGTAGACCACATGAGGGACTCCATTCTGGAAAAGCTGGGAAACGAAAAGGAGGCGTGGGACGCCAACACCCAGCTCATAACGGCCATGTCCCACGACATAAGAACGCCTCTTACGTCTCTCATAGGGTATCTTGACATCATAGACGGAGGCAAATACGGCAGCGAGGAGGAGCTTAAGAAGCACATAGCATCCTGCCGCGACAAAGCCTTCCAGCTGAAGGAGCTTTCAGACAAACTGTTCCAGTACTTTCTGGTGTTCGGCGGCCACGACGGGGACAAGCAGCTTGAGGAATACGACGCCGGAATACTGCTTCAGCAGCTTTTGTCGGAGCACACGGCGGAGCTCATAAACTACGGATTTAAGATAGACTTTGAGTACACCATTCCGGAAGTCTCCATGATGGCTGATATTTCCGGAGTCCGCAGGCTGTTCGACAACGTCTTTTCCAACATAATGAAGTACGGCGACAGGACGTATCACGTAAGGATAAGCGCCGGAATGGAAAACGAGCAGATAGTGGTGCGCCTTCTTAACGGCGTTTTGAGCAAGTCACGTAAGGTAGAAAGCAACAAAATCGGCCTTAAGACATGCGAGAAGATATGTATCGACATGGGAGGAAACTTCAATTACAAGGAGGCGGAGCAGGTATTTTCCGTAAGAATGGCATTTCCCGTCCACGGCGAGATAAAAGCAGAAAAAGCGACCGGCGAAGACAGCAGCACGGAAACAGAAGATAAAGAAGGGGCTGAGCATTGACGGGAAAACCGCCAGTGCCCAGCCCTCTTTGCATGGCAGCGCGCCCGGAGGCGCACCTTCCTGACATGTGAATCATATTGAGTCGTATTTTTATATACCTGCGTAATCGTTATCGAAGTTTATAACCACGTAGAAGTTCTTTCCTTCTTTATCCGCAGCCTGCTGGAATATCTCTTTAAGCTGCTCATGGCTGAGAGGGCATCCCGGCTTTACGACTACGTCGAAGATGATATTCGTGTGAGTCGGGCCTTTTACAACCCTCAAATCGTGAAGATTGCCGATACCTTCGTATTTGTCCGCAGTTTCACGCATGACAGTGTTGAATCTGTCCGTAAGGGGATCATTTTTCAGTATCGGATCCATGTGAGCTGTCATAACGATGTGAAGCTTTTTGGAAATATCCCGCTCTATGTTATCGATGAGATCGTGGCTTTCCATAAGGTCTCCCGCCGCGTCCACCTCGATGTGAATAGATACGAAGATTTTGCCCGGCCCGTAGTTGTGAACCACCAGATCGTGAATTCCAAGAACCCCGTCGTAGGAAAGAGCCATATCGCTTATCTCGGAAATGAGCATGGGGTCCGGCTTTTCCCCCAGGAGAGGGCTTACGGTTTCCTTTACCAGGGAGATGCCGGAATAGATTATGAAGAGAGCCACCAGGCACCCCGCATACCCGTCGATATTGAATCCTGTCAGCTTTCCGACTATGAGGCAGAGGAGGACTGCCGAGGTGGATATGACGTCGTTTCTGCTGTCAGCTCCTGTAGCCGTAAGGGTTAGCGAGTTTATCCTCTTTCCGGCATATACGTTGAAGCTGGCCTGCCAGAGTTTTACTATGATGGCGCACACCAGTATTACGACTGCTGAAATGCTGAACTCCACAGGCTCCGGATGAAGTATCTTTTCTATGGATGACTTTCCAAGCTCAACGCCTACGACCACGATGAGGATGGAGACAATCATTCCCGTTATGTACTCTATCCGGGCGTGACCGTATGGATGCTCATCGTCCTCAGGCATTGACGCCAGCTTGAATCCGGCAAGGGTTATGACGGAAGACGAAGCGTCGGTCAGGTTGTTTATTCCGTCTGCGATGATGGCTATGCTTCCCGCGATGATTCCCGTTATGATCTTTGCGGCGCAAAGTATGGTATTTGACACGATTCCCAGGATTCCGGCAAGCTTTCCGTACCTTTGGCGCACGTCGGGATCGTCGGTCTTTTCCCAGTCTCTGACAAAGAGTCTGCAAATCAGGCTGTTCATACTACGCCTCCTGAGCTCCGCATGAGGACCCGCAGCTGGAGCAGCAGCCTGTGCATCCGCCTTCAGCCTTTGCCGCTTCCTGTTCTGCCTGAATCTGAGCGGTCACCAGCCTTATGGCGTTGGCCAGCTGATCGGGGCAGGAAGTGCCTTTGCCGTTGCAGTCGATGCCATCGAGCTTCTCCTCGGCTTCCTTTGCGTTCATTCCCTTTACAAGCTTTGAAATTCCCTTAAGGTTGCCGTCGCAGCCACCGTGGAAAATGACGTCTTTGATAACGCCGTCTTCTATGTCAAGGTCTATATATACCGAACACGTTCCTCTGGTCTTGTATCTGTACATCATGTTGAAAATTCTCCTTTCCGAAATCAGTTCTGTCTTCTTCAAACAATAGAAAATTATAGCACAAAAACATTTTATGGCAAAGGAAATTGCATTGAAAACGGAAAAATACCATTGTATAATTAATTAGCTTAAATTGTGTATTTCTTATTCGCCCTGGGGCGAGGGGTATTATGAGCCGAAAGGGGGCAAAATCCGTGACAAACAGCGAAAACAAAAGCGGAAACAAAAAAGATATTCCAAGCATAAACGGCACGTTAAGGGCCCACAGCCTGCAGATACCGGAAGTAATCTGGAAGGCAAAGGGAATGCTGGTGCTCGGACGCAGAATTAAATCCGTACTTTTCTCAACAGATATAGCTATTATCAGAAACTGCAACGCAGATGCAGTTCTGGCGGTGTATCCTTTTACGCCGCAGCAGATAATTTCCCAGACCATAATAAACGCATCATCCATTCCGGTCTTTGCCGGAGTCGGAGGAGGAACCACCACCGGAGTCAGATCCGTGATCATGGCAAGAGATGCAGAGGCTCACGGCGCCTTCGGAGTAGTCGTAAACGGCCCTATGAAAAACGACATAATAAGGATGATGAAGCAGGCCGTAGACATTCCTATCATTGTCACGGTTTTAAACAGCAAGGTGGACATCCAGGCAAGGCTCGATGCCGGAGCCTCCATTCTCAATGTGTCGGCAGCAGCCAACACCCCGCAGGTGGTAAGAGACATAAGAAAGAAATTCCCGAAGGTTCCCATCATCGCCACCGGAGGACCTACAGATGAATCCATCCTTGAAACTATCGAAGCCGGCGCCAACACCATCAGCTACACGCCGCCTTCCTGCGCCCAGATATTCGGCCAGATGATGGACAACTACAGAGCCGACGCCGACAAGGCTGACCTTACCAACACTGCCACCGACCGGGCCCTCATGCAGATGTTTTCCATCCTGGACTAACAGGCCTCGACTTATGAGCCTCGAGTGACGGGTCTTCACTGGCGGGAGCGCACCCGCCGCCCGCCGCCCATGGTGACAGCAGCTGCAGCATGAAATGAAAGCAGCCCGGACGGCAGGAAGAAAAAGCAGCCCGGACAGCGGGAAGTGAAAGTTGTCTGGTAAAATGTAATAAATTACCATTAAATTTACAGTTGACATCTGCCCGATGAAGTGTTATTATAACTGATGTGCCACGGCGATAAAAGCTTTCAGCACATCAGTTTAATAAGCACCATTAGCTCAGCTGGTAGAGCACCTGACTCTTAATCAGGGTGTCCAGGGTTCGAGCCCCTGATGGTGTACCAATAAACCCCTAGATTCATTGAAATCCAGGGGTTTTTCTTATGCAAATATTTCTTGATAAGTCCTCCGTTTAAGCAAAATAACTGAATAATAGAAGGACTAGCACCGCAGGTGATTTCAGCCTGCGGTGCAATCGGTTAAAGATTGATAAGAGTACGCCCTTTAGAGGTCACGTGGGAACCTGCGCGTCCTGCATGAGTTTCTATGTACCCTTGTTGCTTTAAGTTTGCAAGTATGCGTTTTAGGGTTCCTTCGCCAATCACAATGCCGTTAGCAGTAAGCAGGCGGAGAAGTTGGCCTCTACCGATACCGGAATATGTTGATGTGTTTTTACACATGATTGTAAGAATAAGCACCGGAAGATTGTCTGATAAATCGTTATCGATGGGCTTTGAAATTGTTTCTGAATCTATTCCATCATGCCCGTGACTTGCGATGTGTTCCGGCAATTGATTCATAGTTTTAAAATACAACGCAGCGTTTTCGAGCTCACGAATATTACCTGGCCAATGATAATTTAACGACGCATCTATATCCTTTGGTGTAAGGTTAGAAAAATCCTTTCCAAGGAAAAATTTCAGAAGCGGCAAAATATCTTCTCTGCGTTGACGTAGCGGTGCTAGTTGAAGTGGGATAACATTCAGCCGATAAAATAAATCTCTGCGAAATAGCCCTTTAGACACGCGTTCTTCCAGATCTGCATTAGTTGCGGCAATCATTCTGACATCTACATCTATAACTTTCCCGCTTCCAATACGCATGATCTGCTTTTCTTGGATAACGCGCAAAAGTCGTGTTTGAAGGCCTGGTGAAATATCGCCTATTTCATCCAAAAAAATTGTTCCATGTTGCGCATGTTCAAACAATCCTGGTTTTCCACCTTTATGTGCGCCGGTAAATGATCCTTCTTCATATCCGAATAATTCACTGTCCAGAAGAGATTCGGGAATGGCAGCGCAGTTAACAGCAACAAAAGGGTAATTACGGCGAGATGAGTAGTTATGTATGGATTGAGCCATCAATTCTTTTCCAGTGCCGCTTTCACCGCGTATAAGTACCGTGTAGCCAGAAGAGGCAGCTTTTTTCCCCACAGAAATACACTGTTTCATGACTTCAGAGACGTGAATAATATCATCGAATGTGTTATGGGCAATGAATCCGGTTTCCTTTAGTTTTCGGCTGAGTTTATTTTCAGTTTCTCGGAAGTATTGCTCTTCCTTTAAAGTTATGTAGAACCCTACCATTTCATCCATAAGTGACAGGTCAACTTTCTCAACAACATATGTTGTTTCGTTATAAATGATAACCTCATTGCTGAACGAAGGTATTTCGGATATAGGTTTATCAAACAATTGAGCTATAGGGAACAGTTCGCCTTGTTCAATATTAAAAATAAAAAAAGCCTTCTCATTGATGAATTGAACCTTATTATTACGATCCAATAAAACTATTGCTAAAGTTTCATCATTTATGATATTTTTAAACATCTGGTCTTTAAGAAAGCTGCCAATGTAGTTGTTAATATAATCTGTGCTGGTATCGAGATCTTCTTTGATTTTACGCATAAGGTTATGGTGCACAAAAGAATTTTCGAGACCTAAGACTGAAATTAGTCTACGAAATGTGTCAAAGCTTATTTCTCGGTTGTGAATGTTGTACACATTTTGAATGTGCTTTGGCACCATGTGCTCGCTGCCTTGCGCAATTATAGCATAATTTAACCGGTTATATTCTTCTGAAATATCCGCAGATTCTTCGTAAGGTATAAGCCGTAGATGTCCGATTCCGAGCTCATAGATCATATATATGGTTTGCAGTGTACTCTCCTTGGAATCATTAACTACGAGTACTTCTGTATGCGCAGGGATATCTATAACAGGGCGAAGATATTTGTGCTGTATGCTTCGAGTCATGACGACAACTTTTGAAAAATCATCGATATGGCCGAAAAGATCCTGAAAACTTTCTTCATAGCATAAAAGATACGCATCGGCATTGATTTTTCCTATACTCGACAACTCATTAGTGTAGTAGTTACTTACGTTAACATATTCACCAAATATACCGTAGATGTTTTCCTGTAAGTATCGTATAGTGAGTTGATTTTCTCTGTTTCTATAAAATACAGCTATTTCTTTCATTGTGTTGCAATCCTTTGGTATACTTCACTGTTTTACAGTATAGTTAGATTGTTCAAATTATAGCAAGCATAACTTGAAATCGTCAAGGAGCTTTGAAAAATTCATACTTAAAATAGATAAATTGTCACCATATGAAGTAAGATCGGAATTATGGCATAAAAGTTGCAGTTGTAGAAAATAGAAATATTAAAATTAATGCAACAGAAAGGAGGTTCGAATGAACAAGATTGCTGTAGTTACAGGAGCTTCTGGCGGAATCGGAAAAGCTATTGCCATTGGGTTGGCAAGAAACGGCTATACCGTATATGCAAACGCCAGAAATGAAGAGAAACTCACAGGCATGTTAAATGCCAGTGCTGAACTTGACATCAGACCGTTAATTTTCGACATTAGAGACTTAGATAGTGTTCGAGAGGCGGTTGAAAGCATCGGGAAAATTGATTGTCTTGTAAATAATGCAGGCGCAAGCATGGCGAAAAAGGATATCGCCGACGTCACAGAAAACGATTGGGATACTATAATTGACACAAACGCAAAAGGTTATTTCTTTATTACAAAATATTCGATAAAGAGTATGGAAGCTGGTGCATGTATCGTTAACATTTCATCTGGTGCGGCGAAAACAGGTGGAGACTTGGTATCAATACCATATTGCGCGTCCAAAGGCGCGATTAACTCGCTTACTATTGCTTGTGCTAGAGAGCTTGCAAAGAGGGGGATACGCGTCAATGCAGTGTCTCCGGGATTTGTTGATACTGCCATGTTGGAATTGAACGGACAGCCGAAAAAATATTATGACATGGTGATTCCCTTAGGCAGACTGGGGATGCCGGATGACATTGCGAATATGGTTATATTCCTTGCATCTGATAAAGCTAACTTTATCACAGGGCAAATTATAGAAGTTAACGGAGGAGATATAATGGGATGAATGGGATAAACAGGACATAGTGTTCGGAAAATATCCTAAATATCCAGTTTTATGTTGACTAAGAATTTAGATGGAGGACAAGATGAAAGAAAAAGAAGTTGCCAAGACTCCCAACATCACATTTGGGAAAGCACTTGCATGTATTATCGGTCTTGTAATAATACTTGCCCTTGGATTTGCCGTATTTTCGTTTGATACCAAGGTTGTATTTGTATTCGCCTCAGTAGTAGTTGGGGGCTTTCTTGTAGCGTATGGTTATAAGCTTGATCAGGTGATTTCGTGGTATATAGACGGCGGAAAAAGCGCTATGGAAGTAATACTGATACTGATGAGTGTAGGTACTGTAATCGGCACGTGGATGGCATCAGGTACAGTTCCATCGGTTGTATACTGGGGTTTAAAATTTCTCACACCAACCTCATTCATGATTGTCGGCTTTCTGCTTTGTTGCCTGGTTTCATTTTTCACAGGAAGCTCTTATTCAACACTTGCTACTTTGGGAGTAGCCTTTGTAGGCATAGGAACCGGTATGGATATGCCTTTAGGATTAGTAGGAGGAATGGTTGTATCAGGTGCTCTGTTTGGAGATAAAATGTCACCGTTCTCAGATACTACCAACCTGGC
>CASFAX010000053.1 GCA_949292945.1 uncultured Bacillota bacterium
CGTTCATATCCTTTCTCTTCCACCAGATACTGGAGGAGGGTTTCTGCCTGAATCAGATCCGTTCCCGTCTCAATGCAGAGATACTCAAATCCCTGGGATACCGATGCCGGGCCGGATACAATTCCCAGAAGAGGAACCTGTGCTTCCTCAAACATGGGACCCGACACCAAAACCATGGTTGTCAGCATATGCCCAATGGCAATGTCCGCTCCATACTGGTCCAGAACATAAGTCGCGGCAGCCGGCGCTCCATCCGTCGCGCCTTTGTCATCCACGTATTCAAATTCCAGGGTATAGTCCTTTAAAAGTCCGTCCTCCTCGATGGCCTTCATGCCGCAGGCGAAGATGAACGACGGGCTCTTTGATCTGAGCATAATCAACGACGTGTCGAGAACTACCTTTCTCAGGCTCTTTCCCAAATACCAGAAGGGAACTCACTTTCAGACAAAGGGTGTGGACAGGATAATCGAGGCAAAGGCCATGAAAGAGGTGACCTTAGAGCCGCGGAAAGCGGAGGATTTCTTTCTCTGCGCGGACGGAGAAATAGCTCTCTGCCGGAAGGTGACCATAACGGCGGAGCCGGCAGCCTTGAGATTTATAGTGCCGAAAAAAAGCTGTTGACAATACGGGCTAATGTGTTAGAATAGGAATGTAAAAGTTAGAGGAGGCTAACATAAATATTATGAATCTACTTGATGCCGAGACCGGCGTAACATATACCGTAAAGGAAATAAATACCGATGACGAGGACCTGAAGGGATTTCTGCTCAGGCTCGGATGCTACGGCGGCGAGCCTGTTACCGTTGTTTCCAGAAAGAAAAAATCTCTGGTTGTCGCCATCAAAGACGGCAGATATACCATAGACGGAAATATAGCCGAAGCTATAGAAATATAACATAAAGCAAGGTGGCAATGTGCCGTCATTTCGGAGCGGCGCTTTCGCCGCTTTTAAACGGATCATAGGTTAGTTAAGTATAACTTAAGATAGAAAAATACAACTACACTATGTAAAGACTAATAACAGGAGGACGTAAGATGAGAATTGCTTTTGCCGGCAATCCCAACAGCGGTAAAACCACAATGTACAACGCGCTGACGGGAAGACACGAACATGTGGGTAACTGGGCCGGGGTTACCGTGGGAAGAAAGGAAAGCCCTATCAAAAAGGAATTCGGCGGAGAGGGTCTTATTGCGGTGGACCTTCCGGGAGCCTACTCCATGTCTCCGTTTTCTCCCGAGGAGAGCATAACCAGCGGTTACGTCAGAGACGAAAACCCGGACGCTATCGTAAACATCGTTGACGCGACAAACCTGAGCCGAAGCCTTTTCTTCACGACACAGCTTCTGGAGTTGGGAATTCCGGTGGTTGTAGCTTTGAACAAGAGCGACATAAACGAGAAGAACGGCACGAAGATAAACGTTGAGAAGCTTTCGGAAAAGCTGGACTGCCCGGTGGTTGAAACGGTTTCCACAGGCGGAAGAGGCCTTAAGGACGTAATGACAAAGGCTGCTTCCCTTAAGGGAAAAGGCCAGGAAGCCCCTTACCTTCAGGCCGACATCGACATGGAAAACAAGGCGGCCGTTGAAGCCGAGGACAAAAAGCGTTACGCCTTTGTCAGCAAAATAGTCTCGGAGGTTGAGACGAGAAAAATTCTCACCAAAGAGGAGACGGTTTCTGATAAAATAGATAAGGTGATAACCAATCCGATTGCCGGAATACTTCTTTTCGCCGCGGTAATGTGGGGCGTATTCTACGTTTCACAGGTGCTGGTGGGACCACTTATCGCCGACTGGCTGGTAGGATGGATTGAAACCTTCCAGGGCTGGGTATCAGATAAACTGGCAGGAGGATCGCCGTTCCTTCAGGCTCTCATAGCTGACGGTATCGTGGGAGGCGTAGGAGCCGTAGTGGGATTCCTTCCGCTTGTAATGGTAATGTACTTCCTTATCGCACTTCTTGAAGACTGCGGATACATGGCCAGAGTAAGCGTAGTTCTCGACCCGATATTCAAGAGGGTGGGACTTTCCGGAAAATCCGTAATTCCTTTCGTAATAGGAACGGGCTGCGGAATACCGGGAATCATGGCAACCAGAACCATAAGAGACCTGAGAGAGAGAAGAGCCACCGCGATGCTGACGACATTCATGCCTTGCGGAGCGAAGATTCCGGTCATAGCTCTTATCGCCGGAGTGTTCTTCCCTGAATCCAGCTGGGTGAGCCCTGTAATGTACTTCATGGGAATATTCCTCATCTTCATATGGGCTCTTATCGTAAAGGTTATCACCGGACATAAATACAGAAAATCCTTCTTCATCATGGAAATGCCGGAGTACAAGGGACCGAGCGTTGCTAGGGCTACCCTTTCCATGCTGGAGAGAGCAAAGGCCTACATCATAAAGGCTGCTACCATCATACTGGTGTGCAACGCCGTGGTTCAGATAATGCAGAGCTTTACCTGGCAGTTTACGCCGGTTCCTGAAGGAGCGCAGGAAACCTCCATACTGGCTTCCATCGCCACACCGTTTGCCGTAATTCTCGTTCCTCTGGGATTCGGAGTATGGCAGCTTGCCGCGGCGGCGGTTACGGGCTTTATCGCCAAGGAGAACGTAGTGGGAACTCTTGCCGTAGTATACGGACTTACCAACTTCATCGACGTTGATGCGCTGGAACTTACCGGCGGAGCGTCCGACGTTGCGGGAGTTCTGGGAATGACCTCGGCAGCGGCTCTTGCGTACCTGATGTTCAACCTGTTCACACCTCCTTGCTTTGCGGCTATCGGAGCAATGAACTCGGAGCTCCAGAGCAAAAAGTGGCTGTTCGGAGCCATAGGACTTCAGCTTTCGACGGGCTACATCGTGGCATTTACCGTATATCAGCTGGGAACACTGTTCACTGAGGGACATCTCGGAACGGGATTCCTCCCTGGACTCATAGCCGTGGTCCTTATGATAATCGCCATCGCATATGTAACCATTTCATCTCGTCGTAAGGTTGCGGCAGAGTACGCCGCCCTTCATGTAAAGAAAGCAGGTGCAGCAGCATAATGACACTTACAGACGTAATTGCAGTACTTATAGTAGCGGCCGCTTTAGGCGGAGCCATAGCTTATATTATCCGCGCCAAAAAACGGGGAGCAAGATGCATAGGATGCCCGTCGGCAGGCTGCTGCAGCAAGGCTCACCGGAAAGAAGAAGAATCCGGCGGCAGCGAAGACTGCGGTTGCGGCTGCTGCGGCGGAAATAACAATTGAGCAGAACATCGTTAAAGGACAGGAAGATTTCCTGTCCTTTTCGGATATTCAGGCGACAAAGGAAAAAACATTTTCCGTGCAGAATTTTGCGGATTTTGTCCTTCCGTCGCCTTGATATTGAAAGACAATTATTCTATGATATATCTTGGATTTAAGATATTGAAGGAGAGGAGACTGAAAAGAGATATTCATGCTGAAAGTACTTTTTAGATATTTTAAACCCCATATGAATATTTTCATACTGGATATGTTCTGCGCCATAATGGTTGCGGCAATCGACCTGGCGTTTCCGCTTATATCGCGACACGCCATGAACGTGATGCTGCCGGAAAAGATGTATCTGGTATTTTTTGTGGTCATGGCTCTCGTAGCCGTATCATACCTTCTCAGGTCGGTGTGCTACTTCATAATGACCTACTGGGGTCACACCTTCGGGGTCAGGGTCGAGGCGGATATAAGGGCGGACCTTTTCAGGCATTTGCAGGAGCTGGACTTTGAGTTCTACGACCACAACAGAACCGGTAAGCTGATGAACAGGCTTACGGGAGACCTTTTTGAAATAACGGAGCTTTCCCATCACGGCCCTGAGGACGTGGTGATTGCGGGCCTTACCATACTGGGAGCGTTGGGCTTTATGTTCACCATAGAGTGGAGGTTGGCGCTGGTTGTGGCCATCATCATTCCGATTTTCGTGGCGGTGATAATGACGTCGAAGAGGAGAATGTCTGCGGCGTCTCTGAACGTAAAAAAGAAGATGGCGTCCATAAATGCTGACATAGAGTCATGTATATCGGGAATCAAGACTTCCAAGGCCTTTGCCAACGAGGACGTGGATCAGGAGAGGTTTGACCGCTCCAACGACATCTTCAAAGGCGCAAAGAGCGATTACTACAAGGCCATGGGTTTCTTCTTCGGAGCCCAGGAATTCTTCATGTGCATCATGCCTGTAACTGTCATCGCTTTCGGCGGCTATCTCATAATGCAGGGCCAGATGAACTACGTGGATCTCATCACGTTTACCCTGTTCATATCAACCTTTGTGACGCCTATAAGGAAGCTTTCAAACTTTGCCGAGGTGTTCGTAAACGGAATGGCGGGCCTGAGAAGATTTAAGGAGATTATGGACATGAAGCCTGAAGTTTCGGAAAAGCCTGATGCCGAGGAACTTCATGTGACAAAGGGAGATATCGACGTAAACGACGTATGCTTTTCCTACGATGACGATACAGAAGTTTTAAAGCACGTAAATCTTCACATTAAAGCAGGTGAGACGGTGGCGGTGGTTGGCCATTCCGGAGGCGGAAAGACCACACTTTGTCAGCTTATTCCGAGGTTTTACGACGTTACGTCGGGAAGCATAACCATAGACGGAGAAGATATCCGCGACGTGACAAAGCGTTCAATCAGGGAAAATATAGGAATCGTTCAGCAGGACGTATTCATATTTGCAGATACCATTTTGGAAAACATCAGGTACGGAAGGCCTGAGGCCACCATCGACGAAGTTATCGAGGCGGCGAAGAAAGCCGAGATATACGACGATATTCTCGACATGCCTGACGGCTTTGACACATACGTGGGAGAGCGGGGCACCATGCTTTCCGGAGGCCAGAAACAGAGGGTATCCATTGCAAGGATATTCCTGAAGAACCCTAAGATACTCATTCTGGACGAGGCCACGTCGGCTCTCGATACCATTACCGAAGAGAGAATTCAGAGGAGCTTTGATGAGCTTTCGGTGGGAAGGACTACCATCGTAATCGCCCACAGGCTCGCAACAGTAAAAAACGCCGACAGAATCGTTCTCATCGATGACGGCAGAATAGCTGAAGAGGGAACTCACAGCCAGCTGCTGGCTCTGGGCGGAATGTACGCAAAGCTGTACAACACCCAGAAGCTTATCGGCGAGAAGAAGTCGGCGTAAAGCTTCGGAGATTATTCAGTTTCCTCCTCTGAATGAGGAAGGTCTTCCATAAATGTAACTATAGTTCCCGTGTACCTTTCGATTTTGGACTCGTTCATCATTACGTTTACAAGGCTGCAATTCGGATTTTTCTCGTAGATGCGAGGAGCTGCAGTGGCTGCAACGCAGTCCCTGTAGGTCATATCGGCATCGGAGTAATCCTTGAAGGCTTTGGCGACGGATGCGGCAAAATCGCTTTCGGAATCAGCTGACCAACCGGCGTGTTCGCCGGTTTTTTCGTATTTGATATCAGCAAGGCTGCATATGGCTTCGTAGGTCATGTCTATATCGGCAAGGCTTTCTTCCGTAAGGCTGTTTGCCACTGCTGACGCGGACCATGTGGAACCGGAGCAGCTGAGAACGCCAAGATTTGTTATGGATATGAGGTCGTCGTTTTCATCTCTCAGGTATACCCCGTCGATGAGGGTGTAGAGGGTGCTTATGAAGTCGTTTAGGGAATCTTTGGTGAAGACTTTGCCCGGCATTTCAACCTGCTGGAAGGTATAAGTCATGTCGGGATGATCCTCTCCGTACTTTTCCGTAAACTTTTCGATGGCGCTATTCAGTCTGGTTTCCAGCTTGTCCACGTACCCGGAGTCAACTACGATGGTAGCGGTTGCACCTTCCGGATAGAGGCTGGCGCAGGAACCTCCGCTGATGCCTGCAAGCTCAAATATTACGGCGTTTGTCTTAAGGGAAGCGAGAAGGTTTCCAAGCTCCTTAATCGGGTTAGGATAGCCGGAAATGCCGGAATCAGGAATTCCTCCGGAAAGACCCTGTATGGAAACGGTGTAGGCAACGTCTCCCGCAGGGGCGGTATAGGCAACGTCTCCCGTGAAGGTGTATGAGCTCATACCTCCCGAGTTAAAGGACCACATCTGCCTGCTTCCAGGGTTGAGGCAGAACACTTTGGCGTCGTCAGGAAAGTACTTGGAGTTTACCTTGGAGATGCCGGAAAAATCCCTCTGATTTTCAGGGCAGAACATAACCGTCAGCTCCCCGTAGCCGGAAGCATTTTTTGCAAGGTAAAGCCCCGTGGACATGGCGGGAATGTAATCTGAAATCCCCGATGCTGCCGACGATGCGTCGTACTGGCACACGACTACCGTAGGAGGCGCGTCCTTATAGCTTTCCGATGCGGGAACCGTCATGAAAACGTTGCCGTTGGCATCCGACGTCACCTCGACGCTCTTGGACTTTGCCCAGCTTAAGAGATAGTCCCTCACTTTGGAGTTATCCGTAAGGGTTGCCATGGAATCCATCAGGTCGGTTCTGTAGGCCATGGCCTTGTCTTCAATTTTGGATGTAAGGGTTTCCTCGGGAGCCGCTTCGCTGCTTTTGCACCCGGAAAGGGCAAAAGACGACAAAGCCAGCAGAGCCGCGAGGATCAGTGCTGTTTTCTTTTTCATAGGGTAATCTCTATTCCTTTCAAATTTTGATAAAAATTATATAAATTTCTTAAAATTATCATTTGTTTTTTCCAAATAATACTTTATAATAATATCATAACAGGTAATTATGTTGTAGTTTTTTTTGGAAACTTCACAGAATCTTAAGATTCGGCATTGACGAGGTGACGCACATTATGGAATCTAAAAATATCATCATAAGAGAATCGGTGTTCGAGGATTGCGAGCTTTTCTACAAGTGGGAGAACGATCCCGACGTAGCTGAATTTTTCACCTTTGATAACACTGAGAGAACGTACGAGAACATAGTTACAGAATTTGTCAGATACAGGCTTGACCCTACGAAGGCCCAGTTCACCATACTCCTAAAGCCTGACGAGAAGCCTATAGGGCGCATATACCTTTCGGGAATTTCCAAGGCTTACGACTCCCTTGACATAACCAGAATATACATAGCCGACAAAGCCATGAGAAATCACGGATACGGCGAGGAGGCTCTCAGGCTCATACTGGAATACGCCTTCATTCAGCTTCACATGGAAAGAGTCACCCTGGATCATATGGTTAAGAACAAACACGCCGCTCACGTCTACGAGAAGGTCGGATTCGTGAACGAAGCCCTCATGCGCCACGGCGGAAAGAAAGAGGGAAAATACGTGGATCTTCAGCTCATGTCCATGCTGAGGGTGGAATACTACGACAAGATTCACGCAAAGTAGAGGAATCTGCGCTGGGGAGAATCCCCGAAACCGCGGAAAGCAGCTGAAGGTAAGGAAAAGTTTCAGGAATTATGTGCCGGGAGGTTTGGCAGGCGTGAAGCCGGAATCTCCCGGTATTTTAAGTTCTGCATTGTGAGAAGGAAGCGGGAAACCATGCCGGCGACATCGAGATGTACGCTAAAAACGACGAGGAGCAGCTGGAGCTTATTTCCTCCGTCGTCTCCCGTTACGACGATTTAGCGTCGCCGGAACTGAGGGATTTTCTCGATTCCTACGGCACCATAGGTATGATGTCCCGCCTCATAAAAAGTGCGGAACAGAAGATGTACGAGGAAAAGAGAAAGTATTGCGAAGAAAAGGAGAAATAGTCTCTTGAGGAGGTTCCGAAGTTCTTCTGATTCGGCCCCGACGGCTTCTGAAAGCATTCGACGTTTCAAAAGCTTCAGAAAGCTTTCGATTAAGCGGTTTTGCGCCGATTCTACTTTCGAGGGGTGTTATTCTGCCGGGATAACGCTTAACATAAAGCTGAAAACATCAAGGCAAGGGGGATTAAAAGGATGAATCTTAAGAAAATCGGCGCGTACATAGCCGGAAAGCGAAAAGAGCTGGGAATGACCCAGAGAGAGCTTGCGGAAAAGCTCGGCATGAGCGACAAGTCCGTATCAAAGTGGGAGCGAGGCATTTGTCTGCCCGACGTTTCCATGTATATGGAGCTCTGCGGCATACTGGGGATAACCCTGAACGAGTTTCTGGCAGGAGAAGACATCAGCGAAGAAGATGTTACGACAAAATCTGAAAGAAATATTATAGAAGTGACAAAAGACGGATACCGGCGGCAGAAAAAACTCCGAAAAGTCATAGCTGCGCTGACAGCTGTAATAATTCTGGTGGCAGCAGCGGGAAGCGCATACGGCATCTATTCACGGTTTATTAAGCCGCAGAATTATATGGAGCCTGTGGCAAGCGACAGCATGGAAGCACATGCAGTGGAAATGATGAACAGCGTTACGTTCTACCGCTTTCATACAAGAGACGAATACAGAGGACTGACCGTATACGTCACCGAATACAGAAACGGCGAGCTTATAGATAAGTGGGATGTGTTCAGTACCGGTGAAGGTGAAACCATAGGCGGCGAAGGAGTGTTTGCCCTTGCTGTGGATGATAATGAACATACGGCGGAATTTGCAGTAATTCTCGAGGATGGGGCTGAATCCACGGAGTTTTCGGTTTATAAAGGTAAAAACGATGATGGCTATACAGGCCGTTCCATTTCGGGAATTGAAGAAAAACTGGAAATCGAGCCGGGAACTGAGCAGGGGATAGCCGCGCTGTTTTTCGACGACTACGAGATGAGACTCCTTCCCGTTTCCGCCATAGAAGAAAAAAACGGCGGAGCAGAAAACGACTGCGTATACTACTTCAGCGTGGAGTTTATCAAGTAGCAGAGATAATTTCTTTTACATGCATTGCAGTGCGCTTTGCGTTGATGCACTGTCTGGTGGCCATTTCTGTTCGAAAATGAGATATGGCCCGCAATTTCTTTTTTGTGATCCGCACCCCTTAAAGTGGACGAACTGAAATAAATTAATTCAAGGGTTCACTTTAAGGAGGTAAACATGACAAAAAGAAAGTATGGAGGGGAAGAA
>CASFAX010000054.1 GCA_949292945.1 uncultured Bacillota bacterium
AAAGAAAATAGGCACGACGGTGTTTCTGTTCAGGCAGGCAGGGGAAGTCTATCACACGGGAGATTGCAGCACCGTGGACAAATACTACATTGAGATGGAGCGCAGCGAAGCCGAAGACAAGGGATATACTCCATGTCTCAAATGTGGCGGATAGGAGGAGAAATGGCCGTTTCGACAGAAGTATTTCTGGGTTTTGATACGAAAAAGTACATAAGGGATATAATAGCAGGTAGCCGCTGTCCGCTGTTTTTTGCATCATCATCTGTTAAGGAGGAAGGCGGGATAAAGGTGTATTTCTTTACGGACGGTTTCCTTCCTCTTGCAGACGTCCTGGTGGATACGCCATTTACCGGTGCAAAAATACTTACGGCTCTGGTAAAGGCGGTGCAGAGCGGCGAAAACTATTACCTCTCGTCTTCCGATTACGTCATAGATGAGAAGACGGTTTTCGTCAGAATGAGAAATGACGACGTGAAGGTTAAGATGATTTTCAGAAAGGCTGAACGGGAAAGAAATGCGGAAAACCCGTGGGAGCACATAACCGATTACCTCCTTGAAAGGCAGCTCAGGGAATATCCTGAGTATTTGATGGAGGCGAGAAACATACTATCCCGTTCTCTGGGATACGGCAATGCCGTCAGAAGGCTGGAGCTCTTTAAAAGAAAGATGTACGCTCTTTAAAATGAGGCGACATTCTGCTATACTGTCAGCATGGAAATAATAAGAGCAGAAAATTCAGGGTTCTGCTTCGGCGTGAAGCGGGCCATAGAGAAAACCGAAGAGCAGATTGAAAAGTACCGGGGTACGGGAAGGCGTATATTCACCTGCGGGCCTCTCATCCACAACAGGGCTGTAACAGACAGCCTGAAGGAGCGGGGAGTAGCCATAGCAGAAAAACCTGAGGACCTTTCCCAAGGCGATATAGCCATAGTGCGCTCTCACGGGGAAACCAGAGCGTTTTTTAAGGCTTTGTCAGATAGGGGAGTGGAAACGGTAGATGCCACATGTCCTTTCGTGAGCAGAATTCACAGGCTTGTAATGGATGCTGCGGAGAAGGGAAAGAACATAGTCATAGTAGGGGATAAGGACCACCCCGAGGTGAGAGGAATAAACGGCTGGTGCGGAAACTCCGCCTGCATAGTCAACAGCCCTGAAGAGGCAGAGCGCCTTGCGGCAGGCGAATACTTCATAGTATGTCAGACCACCATAAGGCAGGAGCTTTTAGATGAGGTCACTGATGTTCTCAGGAGAAAAGGATGCGTGACGGAGATAGAAAACACCATATGCAGCGCAACCTCCAAACGGCAGAAGAGCTGTGAGGAACTGGCAAAAACTGTCGAAGCAATGGTAATAATAGGCGGGAGAAACAGCTCCAACACCCGCAAGCTTTACGAGATTTCAAAAAAACACTGTAAAAGTACGTTTTTTGTTGAAAATATCGGAGATTTACCATTGAAAGAAATCAAAAAATATAATAAAATAGGAGTTGCAGCGGGTGCCTCGACGCCCGAATGCGTAATTAAGGAGGTTATTGCTGACATGAGTGAAGCTATCACTAACGAAAAGTTATCAATGGAAGATTTCATGGACGAAATCGATGCGTCTTTGAGACTGCCGCGTACCGGAGAAATTGTAGACGGTAAGGTACATCAGGTTAATGACAAGGAAGTCATCATCAACCTGGGCTGTAAGAAAGACGGAATTCTTCCTGCCTCGGAGGTAACTCTGGAGGAGGGACAGAAGCTGACTGATTTATTTAAGGAAGGCGACGAAATCCAGGCGAAGGTTGTCAAGACAGATGACGGAGATGGCGGAATACTCCTCTCCAAGAAGAAACTTGAGATAAACGAGCATTGGAATGAGATTAGCGATGCTCTGGAAAATAAATCTACTATCAGCGTTAAGGTTATAAGACCTGTTAACGGCGGTGTTATCGCTGCATACAAGGAAGTATCGGGATTCATGCCGCTGTCACAGCTTTCCGACAGATATGTTGAAAACGCTGACGAGTTCATCGGACAGACTCTGGACGTAAAGGTTACCAGAGTTGACCAGAGAAGAAACAGAGCAGTATTCTCTCACAAGGCTGTTCTCAACGAGATTAAGCAGAAGCAGATTGCAGACATCTGGGCACATCTTAGCGTAGATGACATCGTTGAGGGTACTGTAATGAGATTCACCGACTACGGCGCATTCGTAGACATCGGCGGAATCGACGGACTTCTTCACATCTCCGAGATTTCCTGGGGTAAGCTGAGACATCCGCAGGAAGTTCTAAAGATCGGACAGAAGATAAACGTGAAGATCCTCTCCATGAACGAGGAAAAGGGTAAGATCTCCCTCGGCCTTAAGCAGACTACACCTGAACCTTGGTCTGTAATCAACGAGAAATACGAAGTAGGACAGATCGTAGAAGGTAAGGTAGTTCAGATTAAGGAATACGGCGCATTCGTTGAGCTGGAGCCTGGCCTTGACGGACTGGTTCACATTTCAGAAGTCGCTCATAAAAGAGTTGCCAACATAGCCGACGAGCTTTCCGTAGGCCAGATGGTAAAGGCTAAGATTCTCGACATCGACACCGAGAAGAAGCGCATATCCTTAAGCATAAAGGAAGCTATGGACGCTCCTGCGGAAGAAGTTGCCGAAGAAGCCGCTCCTGCTGAAGAGCAGGCGGAGGAAGCTGCACCGGCTGAAGCTCCTGCTGAGGAGACCGTAGAGGAATAGTGTCCGGTATGCAGGGGACAGATCTGAAAATTTAATCAGAACAGAAACGCTTAAATACGCAGGGAGATTTTCCTTTCTGCGTATTTTTGTCGCAGCGGAAAAAATTACGTGTTTCATTCCGCTGCCATGCGCTGCCCCGATTTACAGGACTTAAAATAAAGATTAGTAGGGAGATATTTGAGATGAAAGAAAAATTAAGCGCCGGACAGATCGTTTCCGTTTCTCTGGCACTGTTTGCCATGTTCTTCGGGGCCGGAAACATGATTTTTCCTCCGATGATAGGACATCTTGCGGGAGATTCCTTCGTTTCCGGAACCATGGGATTCGTGGTGACAGATGCGGGACTTTCCGTCATAGGAATCGCAGCAATAGTCTTTGCGGGAAGCAGGCTGGACGATATAGGAAGGCAGATAGGCCCGAAATTTTCCGTATTCTTAGGCCTTGTGGTATACTTTCTCATAGGGCCACTTTTTGCTCTGCCGCGGACGGGAACCGTATCCTATGAAATGGCGGTTTTGCCGTTTATGGGCGAAGGCGGCTCCATGGCGGCGTCGGTAATTTTTACAGCGGTATTCTTCGGTGTTACCTATCTGCTGTGCGCCAATCCGAGCAAAATAGTTGATATAGTGGGAAAGATTCTTACGCCGATTCTGCTCATTTCAATAGCCGTCATATTCGTGGTGAGCCTGGTTAATCCGGTAGGTGAGATTTCAGGGCCTGAAGGAGATTACGCCTCGATTCCGTTTTTCAAGGGATTTGTCGAAGGGTATCTTGCTCTCGACGGCCTTGCGGCTCTCGCTTTTGGAATCGTTGTCATTACGTCCATAAGGAACATGGGAGTAAAGTCTGATGGCGGCGTGGCGAAGTACACCCTTCTTTCAGGAGTGTTTGCCGGGCTGGGTCTTGCCGTAGTTTACCTGATGCTGGCCTACGTAGGCGCACAGACTTCCGGAGAGGAGTTTTCCTTTGAAAACGGAGGAGAGCTTCTGGCAGCCGTAGTTAATATACAGATGGGAAAAGCAGGCAACATCGTTTTAGGCCTTGCCGTTCTAATGGCCTGTCTGACTACGGCCATAGGACTGGCAACATCTTTTGCCGATTACATAAGCGAACTTAAACCGTCCTGGTCGTATAAAAAGGTACTGGCGGCAGTGTGCCTTTTCAGTTTTGCCATATCCAACATAGGGCTTACGACCATGATTTCGGTAACACTTCCAGCGCTCGTGATGGTTTATCCGCCGGTGGTAGTGCTGGTGCTCCTTACCTTCCTCAAGAAATTCATAAACGGGAAGAAGGAAGTGTACGTGCTTGCCATGATCATGGCGTTTATGGTGGGAATATTTGACGGGCTTAAGAACGCCGGAATAACGGAAGGCGCAGCTTTTAATTTCATGTCTGAGTACATACCGTTTTTCGATCTCGGCGTCGGCTGGGCGGTGCCTGCCTTAGCAGGAGCTGTCATTGGAATGCTGCCGTTTGTAAGGTTTATGAGCCATGAACAGAAAAAAGGATAAAATAAAGAAAAACAGGAAAAACAGAAAATCGAAAAAACATCTTGCCGGAAAGCGTGCAGGCGCAGGGCGCGTTACGGGAGTCCTTGAAAAGAACAAAGCAGGATTCGGCTTTGTGAGACTGGAGGACGGAGACGTATTCATAGGCAGAAGCAACATGAACGGCGCAATGCACGGGGATACGGTGGCAGTGGACATGCTTCCCGAATATCTCTGGACGAAGAACCGGGAAGGAATAGTCGATAAAATCATCGAAAGAGGTTCCTCCGAAGTGGTGGGAACCTTTGAGAAGAGCAAAAAATTCGGCTTTGTCGTGCCGGAGGATCCGAGAAACACCGACGACGTATACATCAAGAAGTCCAACTTTTCCGGAGCCCATACCGGGGACAGGGTGGTGGCGACCATCCTGAAATACCCTGACAGAAACGTAGGAGCGGAAGGAAGAATCAGCGAAATCATAGCAAGGCGCGATGAGCCGGGCGCTGACATTATAGCAATGATAAGATCACGGGGCCTTCGGGAGACGTTTCCGAGCAGGGCAAGCGCAGAGGCAAAAGCCGTGTCAAAGGCCGGAATCTCTGTCAAAGACTTGAGGAACAGGGAAGACTTAAGGGAGAGGAATATAATCACCATAGACGGGGCGGAATCAAAGGATCTTGATGACGCCGTGGAAGTGAGAAAGCTGGAGAACGGCAACTACCTTCTGGGAGTTCACATCGCAGATGTCAGTCACTACGTTGAAAACGACGGGCCTATCGATAAAGAGGCGTTTAAGCGGGGAAACAGCGTCTACGTCTTAAACCGCGTCGTTCCCATGCTTCCCAAAAACCTGTCAAACGGCATATGCAGCCTGAATCCCGGCGAGGACAGGCTGACGCTGAGCTGCGAGATGGAAGTCGACAAAAACGGCAGCGTTGTGAATCACAGAATTTTTGAAAGCGTAATAAATTCAAAAGCCCGCATGGTCTACGACGATGTGTCGGATATCCTGGAAAACAGCGATGAAGAGCTGATACAAAAATACTCAGGTATATATGACGAGCTTAAGCTCATGGGCGAGCTTGCCTCTATTCTCGGACAAAAGCGGCACGACAGTGGAAGCATAGACTTTGATCTTGACGAATCGGAGATAGTTCTCGATGAAAACGATGTGCCGGTTGACGTCTTTGCGGCGGAAAGGCGTACTGCCAACAGGCTCATCGAAGAGTTCATGCTCCTTGCAAACGAAACCGTCGCCGAGGACTTTTTCAGAAAAGGGCTGCCATTTATATACCGCGTTCACGAAAAGCCGGACGGAGAAAAGCTTTCGGAGCTTAAGACCTTCCTTGAAGGCCTTGGCATAACTTTAAATGCAAATCCGGATAAGGTGACTCCGGCAGACATAGGCAAGGTTCTGGAGGCGGCAAAGGCGAAGAATTACGAGAACATAGTAGGCTCCGTCACCTTAAGATTCATGAAGAAGGCGGTATACAGCACGTCCTGCGACGGCCACTTCGGACTTGCTTTCAGGTACTACTGTCACTTCACATCGCCTATAAGGCGATATCCGGATCTGATGATTCACCGCATAATAAAGGAAAGCCTCAAGGGAGCGCCGGAAGATGCCCTGAAGAAGAAGTACGCTGCAAAGGCCGAGGCGGCGGCTGTACATTCATCTGAAACGGAGAAAAAAGCTCAGGAGCTTGAAAGAGATGCCGAGAAGATGAAGAAGGCCGAGTACATGGCGGGACGGATAGGAGAGATCTGCCACGGAGTAATAAGCGGCGTTACATCTTTTGGCATATACGTGGAGCTTCCCGACACGGTGGAAGGACTGGTGCGGATAGAGAGACTTAGAGACGATTATTACGTTTTCCAGCCGGAAAAGTACAGGCTGGTGGGAGAACACACAGGAAGAACGTATTCCCTCGGCGACAAAGTGGAAATCGTGGTACTTTCTGCCGATCCTGCGGAAAGACACATAGATTTCGGACTTTTGCAGTAGGGTAGCTTCAGAGGGGCACCGAAAAGGCCACTGATGGTAATTTCTTAAGAATTCTTAATTTTACGGTAAATACGTTGACAAACCCTGATATATGGGATATCTTTAAGGCATGAAGAAGCTTTAGAGATGTTTATTTAAGGGGTGAAAATTATGTATGACGTAATGTTTCCGTTAGCGGGATTTGTTCTGTTTGCAGCATCGATTATCGTTTCGATATTTGCACTTAATTCGGGGCACAGGGACAGAGGATGACAGGAAAATCGTTTTGAAAACAACATAATCATGAACGGAAAAAACCCTTGCAATAGCAGGGGTTTTGCCTTATAATTATCGTTGGTTCGCTTTGCGGACGAGTAAATTATGCACATCCGGTGTTCGGCGAAGGTTGCCGCTTTTGTCAGAATGCGAGAGGGTTTGGAGCCGAGGATAGCCGGGTGGATGAAGAAACCAGGAGGAAATTTAAAATGGCAGTAATTTCAATGAAACAGCTTTTAGAAGCAGGTGTTCATTTCGGACACCAGACCAGAAGATGGAACCCTAAGATGGCTCCTTACATCTTCACCGAGAGAAACGGAATCTACATCATCGACCTTCAGAAGACAGTAAAGAAGATCGACGAGGCTTATGAGTTCATGAAGGAAGTTGCAGCTTCCGGAAAGCCTATTCTCTTCGTAGGAACCAAGAAGCAGGCTCAGAACGCTATTAAGGACGAGGCGTTAAGATGCGGACAGTACTACGTAAGCGAGAGATGGCTGGGCGGAATGCTTACCAACTACAAGACCATCAGCGGAAGAATCAGAAGACTTAACGATATAAACACCATGGAAGAGGACGGCACCTTCGACAAGCTCTCCAAGAAAGAAGTTCTCGGACTTAAGGCTGAGAGAGACAAGCTGGAGAAGTACCTTGGCGGAATCAAGGAAATGAAGGGAATGCCGGGTGCGCTCTTCATCGTAGATCCTAAGAAGGAGAGAATCGCTGTTAAAGAGGCAAGAATCCTCGGAATTCCTATCGTAGGTATCGTGGACACCAACTGCGACCCTGACGATGTTGATTACATCATTCCTGCCAACGACGATGCTATCAGAGCAGTTAAGCTCATCGCAGGAAAGATGGCTGACGCTGTAATCGAAGCTAACCAGGGCGAAAGCTTTGACGAGGGAGAAACAGAAGCAGTAGAGGCTGAAGCTCCGGAAGCAGCAGAAACAGAAGCAGCTGACGCTGAATAATTTTCAAGGAGGAAGTAAAATGGCTGTAACAGCATCACTTGTAAAAGAACTTAGAGAAATGACCGGCGCAGGCATGATGGACTGCAAGAAGGCGCTGGTGGAAACAGACGGAGATATAGATAAGGCTGTGGAAGTCCTCAGAGAAAAGGGACTTTCCAAGGCTGCAAAGAAGGCAGGAAGAATTGCTGCGGAAGGTCTCGTAAGACTTGCATTTTCAGACGACCATAAGACTGCTGCGGTAATCGAAGTAAACTCCGAGACAGACTTTGTCGCAAAGAACCCTGAATTCGTGGAGTTTGTTGAAAACCTGGCAGCAAAGGCTCTGGAGGAAAAGGATCCTTCCATGGAAAGCTTTATGGCTCTTCCTTACGGAGACGAGGGAACAGTTCAGGACGCTCTCACCGCAAAGATCTCCAAGATCGGTGAGAACATGAACATCAGAAGATTCGAGAGAAAGGCAACCGAAGGCGTTGTTTACACCGGATACATCCATGGCGGCGGAAAGATCGGCGTAATCGTAGGTATCAAGACAGATGCCTCCGCTCCTGAAATCGAGGCGGTAGGTAAGGACGTAGCTATGCAGGTTGCTTCCATGAGCCCTAAGTTCGTGGATGATTCCCAGGTGGATCAGGACTGGCTCGCTTCCGAGACAGAAATCGCAAAGCAGCAGCTCCTCAACGAAGGTAAGAAGCCTGAGCTCCTCGACAAGATTATCCCTGGAAAGATCAAGGCTATCCTGAAGGAAGTATGCCTGGTTGACCAGAAGTTCGTAAAGAACGGAGACCTTACCGTTGCTCAGTACGTGGACGAGGAAGCCAAGAAGATCGGCAAGTCCATGCAGGTAGTTGAAATGGTAAGATACGAGGTAGGCGAAGGAATCGAGAAGAAGGAAGAGGACTTTGCAGCCGAAGTAGCAGCACAGCAGGCAGCTGCGGCTAAGAAGTAGCAAAACAGATGACTAAATAGACGAAAGACTAAAACCCTTGAAAAACGAAGGTTAATCCTGATTTTTCAAGGGTTTTTTGCATTTGGGAGAAATCCC
>CASFAX010000055.1 GCA_949292945.1 uncultured Bacillota bacterium
CTGATATGCGAAAAATGGCTTCAGCGTTATTTTGAACTTTTTATGTTCGTCCAATAATCCTATAACTTCAAACAGGAAGTTTTTAAATAGTTGAATAATCAACTCGTGGATTATAATTTAGCCTTTGAAAACAAATAAAATTTGATGATATGAATACAGAGAAAATCAATTCCACTTCAGACAGTGGTCAGACAGAGAAAAGGAACAGTAAGGCTGGAAAGATTGTGGGACGTTCGGCGGAAGTGCTCGGTGCGGCAGGTTTGGGAGCTGCCGCTACTTTCACAGCTTATGGCATGGAAAAAGATGATGCAGAAGAAACCGTTGCGCCGGTTGTTGAGCCGGAAGTAGAGGATGATGGACATTCCGAGGTCGTTGAGGAAGTGTTCGATCCGAATGAAATAATGATTGAGGATGATGAGGTGGTGGTAGAGCCAAATGCCGGAGGCGCGGAACCAGAGCCGGAACCTGTTGCACCCGGGCCTATTACCCGGGAGGATATTCTTGCCATTAATATAGATGATGTGGAGGTTGAGCCGACAGGTATGCCGGCACCGGACACTGGTGATGTGGTTGAGGTAGATGATCCTTCGGATTATTTTCTAGATCCATATATTGAACCGGAACCGGCTACAGGTGAGCTTGATCTTATTATAGACGATCCGACAAACTTGTTTGCCGACAATGATATAGGAACAGGATCGGCCGATTATATGGATGATATACTGAATGCTTGAACAGATAATATGAATAATTTAAATCAGGGAAGAATGAAAAAGTTGTTTATTGCAATAGGGATGGCTGTTGTCACAGCAATTACGCCCTTTAACTTGTCTGCACAGCAGACCATTGAAGAAGCGACAGACAGTATAAAACATATTCTGATGCAGGCGAAAGCAGGTGATGCCGAGGCGCAGAATGAAGTGGGTGGATGGTATTATCGGGGCCGTCATGTAAAACAGAATTATGAGGAGGCGCTGCAGTGGTGGGCTAAATCCGCCCGGCAGGAAAACATATATGCCATAGGAAACATGGCTCTCTGCTACCAGACAGGACATGGCATTGAAGCAGACTCGGTCAAGGCATTGGCTCTTTATGGAAAATCGATAGAGAAAGGGAACAGTGTGTTGTTTGACCAGAATGTGAAACTGGCAGACAACGGAAATCTTTTCAGCAATGTGCTTGTGGCTTTGTGTTATCAGAAAGGTCTGGGGGTGGAGAAAGACATCAATAAAGCCGTTATTTTCTTTGCCCGTGCAGCCAAGAACAATTCAGTGGATGCACAGCGTGAACTGGCTCTTGCTTATCTGAACGGGAGAAAGCCGGCTGAAGCATTTAAATGGTTCAAAGTCGGAGCGGATAACGGTGACCTTTCCTGTATCTTCTATTGTGGGAAACTCCTTCTGGAAGGGATGGGAGTGCAACAGGACAAGAAAGGCGGAGCCAATTATCTGCTTGAAGCGGCCAATGCTGGTTTCCCACAAGCCATGTATTATGTAGGTAGCTGTTATATGGACGGAAACGGGCTTGTCAGAAATCCGGAACAGTTTGACGTAATACTTACCAGCAATATCTTCGGAGACATTCTCTCCGACGAAGCCAGCCAGATAACCGGCTCCATCGGCATGCTCCCTTCCGCCAGCCTTGCGGACGGAAACTTCGGCATGTACGAGCCTGTTCACGGTTCCGCTCCCGACATTGCAGGAAAGAATATAGCAAATCCTCTCGCAACGATTCTTTCCGTCGCCATGATGCTGAGATACACCCTTGGTCTTTCAAATGAAGCAGATGCCATCGAAAAGGCCGTAGACGAGTTCCTTAAAGAAGGATACAGAACCTTTGACATAGCAGGCGAAGGCGATACTCCTCTGGGAACGAAGGAAACAGGAGAAAAGGTGGCCGGGCTGATATAAAAACGGAAAAATATTAAAAATCGAGTTATAGCACAAGATGAACCGGTAAAACCGCTACAGACGTGAAAAGTTAATGGTTGTAGCGGTTTTATCTTATCTACCTTTTCCGAGTAAAAGCAGGAAATTTCGATATAACGGTTGAACCCGCATGTTGATGGTGGTCAGCCCTGAATTCTTAAGAAAATTTAAGGGTTCCAAGCCTTGATTTTTAGGCATTTTCCTATATAATTTTATAGGTGACTTTCACGAAATGTTATATCTTCACATATTTGAATTTATCAAAGGGGAAACTTCTTAAATGAGAACATCTGAAACGAAAAAATCCAGCATGCCTAAACTGATAGGAACTATTATCGTCTTAATAGTTCTTATTTGCGTCTGCGGCGTTTTTATATTTAACCTGTTCAGAAGCAACAAGAAAGCCGACTACGCCGCTTCCGTCGTAAAGGAAAACATAGCAGCAGTATCCGACTTCAACTACTCGACGGTGGCCGACATAGAAAAGAAAATCGAAGAAATGGAAGCCTCAGAGTCAGGCAGCGGAACTCAGCAGACGGGGCCTGATTACAGAAAGATATTCAGGGGAAGCGTTGTTCTGGGCGACTCCATAACCGAAGGGCTTTCGGCTTACGGGTATCTGGGGGCCGATCAGGTTTTCTGCGCCATAGGAGGTTCGGTTATGAACAGCGCGGACATGTTCGCCCAGGCTGCTGCAACATATCCAAAGAATGCCTTCATGAGCTACGGAATGAACGACCTGGGTATGTATAACGGCGACGAGGATCTATTCATAGAGCAGTACCGGTCTCTGATAGAGGACTTCATGAAGACGTCCCCTAACACTAAGATATTCGTAAACTCCATATCCAAACCTTCCGATTCCAAAATCGAAAGCGGCGGATACTTCTATAAATGGGAGGACTACAACAAGGCCATAAAGAAGATGTGCAAGGAGCTGGATGTCGAGTACATCGACAATACCTCCATACTGAAAGAACATCCCGAGTTTTACGCAGGAGACGGAGTTCACGTCAGCACCTCCTACTACCCTATTTGGTTGGAGGATATGATGGATAAGGCAGGGCTTAAGTAAATGACAGGCATAGTTAAGAAAATAGTTTTCGGAGTCATCCTTCTGGCGTTTCTGTTCTACGTGTATTCCGATCAGAATGCCAAAGACGTCTCCATGGACAAGATAAAAGAAGCCATGCTTAAAGACGAATCCGTCGCAGCTATGGAAGAAGGCACTGCAAGAGATGTGATGCACTATTTCGGCGTAGACGTAAGCAGCTACGAAGGAGTCATATACTTTAAAGGCATGGAAGCCTTAAGCGTAAACGAGCTTCTCATCGTCAAAGGCGCAAGCCGGGATGCCGTAGCTCCCGTTCGCGACGCCATAGATTCCAGGGTCGATTCGCAGATAAAAACCTTTGACGGATACGGACCCGAGCAGGTGGCTCTCTTAAACGATCACATCGTATTTCAAAAGGGCAACTACATCTTCTACTGTACGGACGAGCACAGCGGAAGGATAGCGGAGGAATTCAGGGATGTTATTTAGCAGTATATTTTTCATATTCTACTTTCTGCCTGTGGTGCTGTTCCTCTACTATGCAGTTCCAAAAAAGGCAAAGAACACTGTGCTCCTCATAGCCAGCATAATCTTCTACAGCTGGGGGGAGCCTGTTTACGTGTTCCTGATGATATTCTCCGCCATATTCAACTACTTCATGGCAATAGACATCGCTAGAGAGAAGAAACACGGCAAAAAATCCACCCTCATCTTCACGGTCGTGATGAACCTTTTGATACTAGGATTCTTCAAATACTACGGCTTCCTCCTCGATACGGTAAGCTCAGTCTTTGGGGTAAGCATAAACTACACGCCTCTTCCCCTTCCTATAGGCATATCCTTTTATACCTTCCAGGCCATGAGCTACATCTTCGACGTCTACAGGGACAACGTAAAGGTACAGATAAATCCTCTGAAGTTCACCCTTTACCTGAGCCTCTTTCCTCAGCTCATCGCAGGACCTATCGTAAAGTATAAGGACGTCGCCGAACAGCTTGATAACAGGGTTATAAACCTTAATCTCATCGGTCAGGGAGTCCTGAGATTTATAATAGGTCTCGCCAAAAAGGTCATCCTGGCCAACAGCCTGGGGGCTCTCTTTGAAACCGTACGGGCTCTCGATTCAGACATGTCGGTTCTGGCTGCCTGGCTTGGAATTGCCGCATACACCCTTCAGATATACTTTGACTTCAGCGGATACTCGGATATGGCCATAGGTCTCGGTAAGATGATGGGCTTTGATTTCATGGAGAACTTCAATTACCCTTACATCTCAAAATCCATCACCGAGTTCTGGAGAAGGTGGCACATTTCCCTCAGCACCTGGTTCAGGGAGTACGTGTACATTCCATTAGGCGGAAACAGGGTAAAAGTTCACCGCCACATAATAAACCTCCTCATAGTCTGGGGGCTTACGGGACTTTGGCACGGAGCCAGCTGGAACTTCGTGGCCTGGGGTCTTTACTACGGAATCCTGCTAATTCTGGAAAAGTACGTTTTCGGAAAATACATTGCAAAGGCGCCTGCATGGGTTCAGCACGTATACGCCATGGTCATCGTCATGGTCGGTTGGGTATTCTTCAGCATAGAATCCATCTCCGATGCCGGCGGCTACCTTGCCGATATGTTCTTCCTGGGCGGCGAACCTGTAATAAACAGCGAGTTCATTTACCTGCTCAGAACAAACCTGCTCATGGTTCTCATCGCAGCCGTATGCGCAGGGCCGAGGCCTTACAAAAAGTTCATGGAGCTTATAAACCGCATACCTGCTCTGGGCATGGTGCTGCTGTTCGGACTTTTCATCATAACCATAGCGTTTCTCATATTCTCCAGCTACAATCCGTTCCTGTACTTCAGGTTCTAGGAAGTCAGTTCGGAATATGCCGTTATAACGAAGGGACAGAGACTTAAAATGAAAAAGACAACTTCCGCCATCATGGGAGCCATATTCCTCCTAATTCTCATGGCGGTATTCCTAGCAAACATAATAATTCCGGATAAGAAGAACTCCGACGAGGAAAACCGCGTGCTTCAGCAGTTTCCTTCCTTTTCCGTATCAGCCTATAAGGAAGGCCGTTTCGAATCGAAGCTTGAAAGCTACGCCAGCGATCAGTTCATCTTCCGCAACGGGTTCATAAGGATAAAAACCGCTGCAGATACAGCTCTCGGCGGCCTTGAGTCCAACGGTGTCTACAGGTGCCGGGACAGCTACCTGATGGAAGACATCACCGTTCCGACAAAGGAAGTAACTGAAAGCAACAAATCCGCACTTACCGCGTTTAAGGAGGCAAATGCCGATTTGAATATGTACTTTCTCCTCGCTCCCAACGCCGCGAACATTTTGTCCGATAAACTTCCCGGAGCGGTAACCACAGCCGACCAGAATAAATACATGGACGAGTTCTTTGAAATGGTGAAATCCTTAGGCATAACTCCCATCGACGTTCGCGATGCGTTTAAGGAGGCAAAGAAAGATACCCAGCTTTACTACCGCACAGACCACCACTGGACCACCGACGGCGCATATCTGGCCTTCGGACAGGTAAATTCCGTTATGAAGCTTGACAATAAAGTCACATATACCGATTACGCCGTCAAGAACGACTTCAGAGGCACCCTGGCCTCAAAGAGCGGTTTCGTAAACGGAATGGACGACGCCATAAAGATATACCTTCCGGCCAAAGACTCCAAAGGCTATGAGAACAGCGTCATATACTACAGCGACACAAAGGAGAAGACCACTCAGTTCTATCAGGTGGATAACCTGGCAACAAAGGACGCATACACCGTATTCGGCGGCAGCAACCACCCTATGTATACGGTGAGAACGCCCCTTGATACGGACAGGCACCTCCTCCTCATAAAGGACTCCTACGCCAACAGCATGGTGCCGTTTCTGTCCCAGTGCTTCAGCGAAATCGTCGTCGTAGACCCGAGATACTTCTACGACAACATCCAGGATATAATATCGGCAGAATCCATAACCGATGTGCTCTTCCTCTACAACGCCAACACCTTCTTCGCCGACATGAGCCTCGAAATGATGGTGGAATAAATACAGGTGAAGCCGGAGTAACCCAGGCAGGCGAAAGGCAGGCAGGAAAAAGCAGGAGTTTGCCACAACGTTCAAATTTTACCGGCTTCGGCAAAAAAGTTTGCCATATAAGCCGGTTTAGAACACCCCTGGCAAACCAAAATTCCATAAACAGTAAAATATTGTAATTTGTGTATGTCGGAGCTTGGAAATATCGGTTAAGCAGCCTCTAAATCGCCTCTGACGCGGCTGTTTGCACCAAAATTCGGCCGCTAAATCCACAAAAGTTTGCCACGGACACAGCATCATCACCGTTTTGGCAAACCCTGTTTTCCAGGAGCTTAAAAAACAGCTGTTCCTGGCAAACTCCAAACGCTTTAGCGCACATCGGAATTTTGCTGGCTCAAGCTGATTTCCCAACAACCTTTTTCCACATAACTCCCTTCTTTATTCCTCGAAAATGAAACACCCTGAATCGAACTCGATTTCAGGGTGTTTCGTTACTAAGATTCTATAAAGACTACTCTTGCAGAAGATAGATATTATCATTATCGAAACATATTTCTTTCGTTTTGTTATAGATGTCGATAATGTCCTGCATATTTTCAATGAATACGGCAGTTTCGGGATTGCTGAGACGAGCAAACGCCTTGACAGCTTCGTCTGCCTGCATTTTTGTATCTTCTTTAAGAGCCGCTCCGCTTTCCTGTAGAAATTCATCAACAGGACCGTTTTTAATCAAAGGTATACTGCCTATCGCCTTTCCGACAGCTATGCTAGCATGACCAATTCCCTTTTTGAAATTAGCTTCTATAGACAGATGCCCTACTTTTTCAAGGTATATTGAACATTCGCTATATAATTCTCTGTACTTTACAGCACTCTCCTCCACCGAATCCTTTATAGCTTTGATATTTTCTTCCTCGAAATTTCCACTTAGAAGCATTTCTATCATAGACGAGAAAGAATATGTATACATCGACAGTCTATAATATTTGAAAAGCTTAACCAGATTTAACGTGACCTCTTCTGACTTGTTCCCTGCCGTAACAGACGGTTTCTTTCTTAAAAGGTCCGCTATTTTTTTCTCATATGAAATCATATTTTTCCTTGCCGTCCTCTGGATATCCAGCGCCAGCTTATGATTACCCGAAACAAAGTGCTCATTGTTCCAGTTGCCTTTGTACTTCTTTATTATATCCCCAAGTGTCTCAACGTCGGCTTCAATCTCCGATTCCTTCTCAACTTCCAGAAACTGCAATATGTTCTTCTGCATTGCCTCAATATTGTCCAACTTCTGGTCTATAGAGTAAAGTGTTGCGGCAACCATAATTAAAGCCGGATTTACAGGCATTACAGTCTTCGCAGTAACCGTCTGAGGCTCTGCTCGCTTTAAATTAACAAACTTATTTTTATTTTCTGCTGTACGCAAAGATGCATAGTATATATCGCTGTTTTTCTTCTGCCTCAAAACATCCCCAGTTGTCTGATTTGCTATTCTATAAAGCCCATCCACATCTGTTGTCATACTTGTGGTTACAGCACGGAAATCTGGAATCAACTCTGAAATTCCTATTCCCATAACAGACAGATTGGAAATTGGAATCTGTTTCTTCTTTCTGGCTGATATATCCATTCGGGTATCGAGTATTATATCATCTGTAACAGCTATTATATCTTTCTTGTCATCGTCAAACTCTACCATCTCTGCACTCTCCCTCATTGCTTCGCTCTTACCCCAGCTTCTCTTCCCACTCCTTCTCTCTGAAACCGGTGAGAACGAAGTCGTCTCCTATGACCAGGGGCCTTTTAACCAGCATTCCGTCTGTTGCAAGGAGCGCGTACTGTTCGTCCTCAGACATGGTCGGAAGCTTTTTTGAAAGTTCCATTTCCCTGTATATCATTCCGCTGGTGTTGAAAAACTTCTTAAGGGGAAGGCCGCTCTTTCCGTGAAACCGGCGAAGTTCCTCCTCCGTAGGATGCTGCTCCTTTATATCGAGAAGCTCGTACTTTATTCCACGCTCATCAAGCCACGCCAGGGCTTTCTTACATGTGGAGCATCTTGAATAGCAGTAAATCTTCATTTGACCTGTCCTCCTGTATCGGGTGGAGAAAATCCTTTCCGGACGTTTCGCCCCTCCTGAACTGCTGCTCTGCCGCAGCAACCAGATGCCTCATGAGTATTGCTGTCGTCACGCTGCCCACTCCTCCCGGAACGGGTGTCGCGGCACGGCATATTCTTTCCGCAGCCTCAAAATCGGCGTCTCCACGCATCTTTCCGTCAGAATCGAAGTTAATTCCGACGTCTACTATAACCTGCTTTCCCGTCATCATGTCTTCCGTAACCGCGTCAATCTTACCT
>CASFAX010000056.1:0-8285 GCA_949292945.1 uncultured Bacillota bacterium
AGCTGCCTTGACGCCAATTTCATCGGACAGTTCAAGAGCCTGTAGTTTGAATTCCTTATCGTATTGCATGTCTCCACCTTCCTTAATGATATATTATCACCTTTTGGTGGATTTAACGACTGCATTTAAATGATACTACTCCAATGCCGAATTCCCCCTTTCAACGCAAAAAGGCCACCGCCGAACCATTTAAGGTCACGGCAGCAGCCTCTCTTTTTTCATCTTCTGCAAGGCACAGGGCCTTTATATACAGATTCGATAATTAAGCTTCAGCAGATACTACTTCTTTACCGTCATAGTAATTGCAATTCGGGCAAACTCTGTGCGGAAGCTTAGGCTCATGACACTGCGGACAAATAGAAAGTCCAGGCATGGTCTTCTTCATATTCTGAGACTTTCTGCTGTCTCTTCTAGCCTTAGATGTTTTCCTCTTTGGAACTGCCATTATCTACACCTCCCCTGTGCTCACTGCTTATCTGAATTCACGCAAAGCCAAGCCTTGCGGATAATTCGCGTTAACTTCTAAAGTATATACTTTTTACCTTCAGATGTCAACTGTTATTTTCCGGCTTTGATGCAGAAAACAGCCGGAATTTTCTCCTGTAATTTGCCTATTTAACCTTTCTGGCGATATCGTAGGTATCTCTTGCGATCATCAGCTCTTCGTTAGTAGGTATCAGGAGAAGCTTAACCTTGGAATCATCGGTGCTTATCTCGGTTTCCTTACCTCTGATCTTGTTCTTAATAGGATCCAGCTTTATTCCCAGGTTGCCAAGATTGGTGCAGATGATCTCTCTCATGTAGATGTCGTTTTCACCTACGCCTGCAGTGAATACGATAACGTCAACGCCGTTCATCTCTGCAATGTATGCTCCAATGTAGAATCTTACCTTGTGAGCGAATACTCTAAGTGCAAGAGCTGCTCTCTCGTTTCCTTCGGAAAGAGCTTCCTCCAGGTCTCTGAAGTCGCTGGATATTCCGGATATACCGAGAACTCCAGACTTCTTATTAAGGATTTCGTTAGCTACGCCCTGCGGGAGGTTTTCCTTCTCTCTGATGTAGGTAACGATAGCCGGGTCGATATCTCCGCATCTGGTACCCATTACGAGACCTTCCAGCGGAGTGAAGCCCATGGATGTATCCACAACTCTGCCGTGCTTAATAGCTGTAACGGATGCGCCGTTTCCAAGGTGGCAGGTTATTATCTTAAGGTCGTTAATGTTAGTGTTGAGCATTGCGGATGCTCTCTGAGCCACGAACTTGTGAGAAGTTCCGTGGAAGCCGTATCTTCTGATTCCGTACTTTTCATAGTACTCGTAAGGAATAGCGTATATGTAGGATTCAGGCGGCATGGTCTGATGATATGCAGTGTCGAAAACTCCTACCATCGGAGTATCCGGCATCAGCTCTCTGCATGCTGCAATACCCATCAGGTTAGGCGGGTTGTGAAGCGGTGCAAGCTCTACGCACTCTTCCAGAGCCTTGATAACGTCGTCGGTGATGAGCACGGATTCAGCGTACTTCTCTCCTGCGTGAACGACTCTGTGTCCTACTGCTCCGATTTCATCCATGGACTTAACAACGCCGTACTCAGGATTCTGAACAGCGTCGAGAACCTGTGCGATGGCATCCTTATGATCCTTCATCGGAACTTCCTTTACAACCTTATCCATGCCGATCTTCTCGTGGTTGATAACGGAACCGTCAATGCCGATTCTCTCTACGAGACCCTTGCACATAAGGGATTCATTCTGCATGTCCAGTACCTGATACTTCAGGGAAGAGCTTCCGCAGTTGATTACTAATACTTTCATTTACGTCCTCCATATGTATTATTCAATAATTAAAATACGGGTTTAACCTTTAAAATTTTACATCAAAAAACTTTATAAATCAAGGGCAGCCGGCCTTTTAATGATAGTAGTTTTTTTCACAAAAAAAATGGACGCTGAAATCTCAATGCTTTACGGGTTTAAATATAAAAATAATGTACGAATGGATTACGCTGGTTTGCGTTTTCTTCGATTTTGTAGGTCAAATAAAAATGTTTTTTACTTCTTCTCATCCATATTTTTTCGTAGCATTGCTTCGAATGGAGACAAATTCGGTATGGCGTCTGTTCGAGGCAGACTCTCGATATCCTTGTCCCAATCAGCAGCGATATGGAAGTAATCGTCTGTACTGTCGCTGAGGTCTGAATAGGTTTCGAATATATCTTTCCAGTCGTTATATTGAGCGTATGTGATTCGCCCTTGAAGCATATATTCACTATGATACCTTTTGAGCATGTACCTTAGCAGTAACATTATGGCTCTTGAGTTTGCTTCACGAATTTTATCATCCTCCCTTTTTTTCCTCTCTAATTCCGCTTTATTCTTCTCTTTTTCTTTTTGCCCTCTTTTGTATGTGACACCGGCCCATGCGGCAACGATTGTCATTATACCTGAGAGAACGATATAATACGTTTGCAATAATATTTCCATAAATTTCCCTATTTTTACAATTTATACGCTTCAGTTGTAGTGTCGCTCGACATACCGATTACACCTCCGCCAACGATTAGATATTCCCCTACTTCAGCTATATTGCAAACACTTCTTGCTACGGAGAGTACGGAAGGGTTCGTTCTTAATAAATCAACGTCAAAAACATCCACATCGGCGCTGTAACCCGAACCAGAAGATCCTCCCGCAAACATCGCAAATTCTCCATTTAGAGAACCGGATCCAACTGAAACCCTGGCCGACGATAATGCAACAGGTGTCGTATGCACCAAATCTTTATCATATACATTAACAACATTTGTAGGAGAAGCCTCACATACCTTTCACCGAAAGTGAAATGGAAAAGTTGTGGGCCAATGTCGATAAGATTGAGATGGTCGATTTTGTATTGATTCAGTGTTACTCGGGCTGGAGACCTGCTGAGCTTTGTGAAATTAAACTTGAGAATATTAATCTTAAGGATAACTGGTTCCGTGGCGGATCCAAAACTGATAGCGGTAAAAACCGAAAGGTCCCTATTCATCCGAAGATAAAAAAGCTTATTGAGAAGAGGTGCAAGGAAGCTAAGAAAATGAACTTCAACTATCTCTTTTGGATTGAGGCTTATCGTTCCGGCGATATAATTCCGTTGAATTATAAGCCGCTTAATGACCGGTTCAGAAAAATTGTTAACGAGCTAAAACTCGATGAACGGCACAGAGCTCATGACGGCCGTAAACATTTTGTAACTCAAGCTAAAAAATATGGTGTGGACGAGTTTGCAATTAAATACATCGTCGGTCACACCATAACAGACATAACTGAAAAAATCTACACGGAAAGACCGTTCGAGTGGCTACAATCCGAAATAGAAAAAATAGAATAGATTGTATTTTATGTAGGAAATATCGAGCCACTCCGAGTGTAGGAATAGTGTAGGAATGAGTCACTTTTTCACACTTTTTTCAGCTTTCCACAAAAACCCAATTATTGAGATTTCAACGTTCTTAAACGTGGTAAAATTTAGTAAACCACCATCTTTGATTTTTTCACAAACTCGGACTCTTCGTAAAGGTTTTTTCCGGTTATAAGGTTATAGATATCTGCGGCTTCAATGTCCCGGTTAAGCACTCTCTTTACCGCCTCGTTAAAATATGAATCTCTTCCGACTTTGCCTATTACGGGAACCGACGCCAGTTCGTTTTTCTTTATGTATTTAAGGAATTTCCCGCCCGCCTCGCTCATGGCAAGAGGCCTTATATATGTGACAAAGTCTGAAGCCTCTCCCCTTTCAATTCCGAGAAGTGTCTGGGTCAGAAGCCTTCCGATTCGCGTATACGGGTAGCGCTTTGACTTGACTCTCTCTATGAAATCTTCCATGGAGCCTGCGTACCTGATTTCCTTTTTCAGCTTGTTTCCAAGGCCCTCTCCAGCTGAAACGATTTTCTCAAGGTCTTCTGAATCAGTAAGGAGAATCCTGCTTCTCACCAGGTTCCAGTAGTTCTCCTCCATTGCCTTAAGGCGCGGACCTTCCTTTTCCCGAAGGTTCCGCCTTATATCGCTTGCGGTTTCATGATGTCCTGCTCCCGTGCGCTTTACGGCAAAAGGCCCAATGCCAGCGCCCGGATTCTCTTCTTTTAGCTTCAGGAGAACTTTCAGATACTCGAGGGCCAGTATGTCGTTAGGCTCCGATGTCAGCTCTGAATCGATTCCGGCTGCTTTTCTTCCGTCGGCAACTGCCAGATGATAGGGCTTTCCCTCTGCAAGACCTTTTTTCAGCGCGCCGTCTATTATATCCCCGCTTCTTCTCAGAATTTCCGTGGCTTTTAAAAGTCTTTCCGTATCCCCGCTTTCACTTCCGAATACAAGGCGGGAAATGCCTCCCGTCCCGTAAAGGGTTCTGACGGCTCCTTCTGCGAAAATTTCAGCGCTGGAGCAGGCGTAGATTACGGGAAGCTCTATGACAAGGTCTGCTCCCCCTCTTACGGCTTCCTCTGCTCTTTCCCACTTACTGAAAACAGCGGGTCCTCCCCGCTGCACAAAATTTCCGCTCATTACGCACACGCAAACGTCGCATCCTGTAAGAATGCGACCCTGCTCTATAACGTATTTATGCCCCCCGTGAAAGGGGTTGAATTCGGCTACCACTCCGAAAGCTTTCATCAGTCTTCAGCTCCGTCTCCCACCGGAATAGGAATGTTATGCGGCTTTATCTCCTCTTCGTTGGTCTCCCTTGCCATTTCGCGGATTTCGTCCATGTCGGAAGCGATCCTGCCGCTTATTTCACCGAAGTGATTTTCCATGTTCTGATACATCTCGCCGAAATACTTTTCGTTTATCTCGCTGAGCTCGCCTATCTTCTTCTGGAAGTTAAACAGAACCTCGTCCATGTAGTTATATGTGCGAAGCTTCATATCCCTTGCGTACATGTCAGCTCTGGTGTAGATGTTATCGGCAACCTCAACGGCTCTCTGGGTTATAACGTCCTTTTCCACCATAAGGTCGGCCTGCTTCTTTGCTTCGATTATAATCTTCTCGTATTCAGTCTTTGCGTCGGCGAGGATTCTGTCCTTTTCATCTCTCACCCACTTTGCCTGCTGCACGTCGTCCGGCAAGCTGAGCCTGATTCCCTTTGTTATCTCCAGAAGCTCATCTGCATCGACCATGATCTTACCTGTAAGAGGAAGACCGGGCGCATTCTTCACTATATCCTCGATTTCCTCCAAGAATTCCAGTACTGTCATATCTTAATCCTCCATAGTTAACGGCGAAACTTATCCTTTATCTCCCTCAGAATGGACTCCGGCACCAGCCCGTCGACGCATCCTCCCAGAGATACCACTTCCTTTATCATGCTGGAGCTTATAAAGGAATATCTGGGACTGGTCATGAGAAACACCGATTCCGTCCCGGGATTGAAAAGGCACGCGTTCATCTGAGCCATCTGAATCTCATACTCAAAGTCTGAAGTGGCCCTGAGGCCTCTGATGACGGCATCAAACCCTCCTGCATTTACGTAATCGGCGAGAAGCCCCTGAAAGCTGTCCACAGTCACGTTGGAGATACCCAAATCTTCTATTATCTCCTCTATCTGACGCACCCTTTCCTCCCTGGTAAACAGGGGAGATTTATTCGGGTTTACTATCACTCCGACTACAAGCTCATCGAACATCCTGGACGCTCTCTTTATTATGTCAAGGTGTCCGTTAGTCATCGGGTCAAAAGATCCGGTGTATAAAGCTCTGCTCATCTTTTCTAGTTATCCTCTGCATCTTCCGGCTCACGGCTGTACATGGTCAGCCTGGTGTGCCCGTATTTTTTTTCTTTAAACACCCTGAACCGGCCGGCTTTTTCCGGCAGCTTCTCATCGGCCCTGTGTTCTGCTATTATTATACCGTTTTCTGACAATAAATCAAGACTGTCTATCTCTTCCAGCGCAGGCACGTAATACCCTGCGCTGTACGGCGGGTCTATATAGAATATATCTACTTTTTCCCTTATTCTCCTGAGAACAGACAGATAGTCTCCTGCCAGTATTCTGGACTTTTCGGAGGCCTTGCACTTTTCGATATTGTTCTTTATTATCTTTATGCTGTCTCTTGACGCATCGCAGAAATAGGCTTTCTCCGCGCCTCTCGACAGAGCTTCAAGGCCTACTGCTCCCGTGCCTGCAAAGAGGTCGCAGAATACCGCCCCTTCTATATCGTACATGAGAAGGTTGAAAACGGATTCTCTGACTTTGTCCCCCGTAGGCCTTACGTCGTTTCCGTAAGGCGCTTCCAGCCTTCTTCCTCTATATTCTCCCGTAATTATTCTCATACATCCTCCTGTTATATTTCCAGCCTGATGTTTCCGTCAAAGAGCTTTTCAACCCTTTTTCGTATTCCGGCGTTTTCAGCCTTTGTCAGAGCCGGATCCTCTTCTACCAGCTTCTTTGCAGCCTTTGATGCAGCCTTTAGAACATCGCCGTGACGAAGGAGATCGCCAAGGGAAAGCTGGGGAAGTCCGTGCTGCCTGGTTCCGAATATGTCTCCCGGCCCGCGAAGCTGAAGATCCTTTTCCGCTATCTCAAAACCGTCGGAAGTCCTGCACATGACTTCCATTCGCTCTCTCGCCTTTTCAGAGTCTCCTCCCGCTATGAGGTAGCAGTAGGATTCATCGCTTCCCCTGCCGACCCGTCCTCTCAGCTGGTGAAGCTGGGCGAGACCGAACCGCTCGGCGTTTTCTATTATCATGACAGTCGCATTGGCCACGTTTATTCCCACTTCTATGACCACGGTAGACACGAGAAGCTGGGTCTCTCCCGACTCAAAGCCGGACATTATCCTGTCTTTTTCCTCCTGCTTCATGGCTCCATGAATGAGCGCGGACTTAACATGAGGAAATTTCTTTCTTATCTCATCGTAGAGGGTCTCCGCGCTTACGGCGTCCACCGCGTCGGAATCCTCTATGAGCGGCGCTACCACGTATACCTGACGTCCCTTTTCTATTTCCACCACGGCATTTCCGTAGGCGTAGCTTCTATCCTCAGGGTAGAGGCTTTCCGTCCTGACAGGCTTTCTTCCCTTCGGCATCGTCCTTATCTGGGATATGTCAAGGTCTCCGTAGAGTACCACCGCAAGGGTTCTCGGAATAGGAGTCGCCGTCATCACAAGGGTGTTAGGAAAACCTCCCTTTGCGCCCAGGGTCTTTCTCTGATTCACTCCGAACCGGTGCTGCTCGTCCGTTATCACAAGGCCCGGATTTTTAAACTCAACTCCGTCTGAAAGCACTGCATGGGTAGCCGCCAGCACGTCTATTTCGCCGCTTTTAAGCTTTTCGATTACTTCTCTTTTTTCCGCAGCCTTCATGGAGCTGCATAAAAGCCCAGTCCTTATTCCGTGCCTTCCAAGGTCCGACGTCAGCGTATTAAGATGCTGGCGGGCGAGAATCTCCGTCGGCGCCATCATGACGCTCTGATACCCCGATTTTGCGGCGCAGAACATGGCAGTTTCGGCCACGGCAGTCTTTCCCGAGCCTACGTCTCCCTGAACCAGCCTGTTCATGGGCTTTTCCGACTCCAAGTCAGTAGCTATATCTCGCCACACCTTTTTCTGATCCGGGGTGAATTCAAAGCCAAGACTTTCCGTAAATTCGCCGCTTTTGCCGCAGTCAATGACGATTCCGCGGCCTTTGCCGGCGTTTCCCGCTCTTGCTGCAAAAATCCCGGTTTCAAGGGCAAAGAGCTCATCGAACACCATGCGGAATTTTGCCTGCCTGGTCTTTTTCCCGTCCTCCGGAAAGTGGATGTTCTCAAGAGAAAACTTCATGTCTGCAAGACGGTTTTCCCTGGCGATGCTCTCTGGTATCCAGTCCTCTATGTCGCCGTAAATATCTTTAATTTCTCCCTGAAGCCGTCTCAGCTCCTTTTGGGATATTCCCTTAATTTCAGGGTAGACGGGAAGCACGGCTCTTACGTCATTTCTGCCGCCTTCTGCCGCAAAATCAGGATGCACCATCTTAAGTCTTCCGCCGCTTTCCGTAACCCGTCCATAAAAAACGAACCTGTCCCCTTTGTTAAAGGATTTTTCAAAGTACTTTCCCGTAAAGAAAACCACATCCATGCTTCCCGTATCGTCTTCTATCCTTAAGGATAAAGGTGAAGCCGACCTGCCCCTTATAAAAGGAGAGTACCTCTTCGCGGCGACAAAGCCTGAAATCAGGGCGTCGTCCCCTGCCTTAAGCTCCCGTATATTTCTTACAGTTCTCCTATCCTCATATCCTCTGGGGAAAAAGAAAGCGAGATCTTCCAGAGTTTCGATG
>CASFAX010000056.1:8311-9371 GCA_949292945.1 uncultured Bacillota bacterium
CTTGGCAGGGCCTATTCCCTTTAATTCCTTTACGCTGCTTTCCGGTCTAATTTCCATCTGTTCCGTATTCTTTAATCACCAGAAGGTCGCGCCTTGCAACCTGCTTCGACTTCACTCCCGTCACGTGAACGTTTATGTGAACGGGCCCTGTTCCCTGTCTTTCCATGATGGTATCCGCTATGTGAGAGCAGAGGCTTTCCACCACTTTCTTTATGCTGGCTCCGAACTTTATAACCACGTATATGTCCAGGCAGAGCATGTCCTCGTCTTTTTCAACATCTATGACTGAAGCCACGTCGCTGAGATATGACCTGCCTTCCGGTATAATCTTTCCCCGCTTCGTGGACGGCCACACCTTTTCCTCGCACTCCGGGCTTTTCGCAGCCTCTGCCAGCATGGACGCAAATATCTGATCGGAGACTGTAATCTGTCCCAGCTCCGTATTTTTAGAAAGAGTCATAAGTATGCCTCCCTTAAATAATCCAAGGCTTTACATGTAGCCCTAACCTGTAGCCTTCATTATATCACAGATTTCGCCACACAAAAACCCGCTTACTGTGAAGCGGGTTTTTCGGAAAAGCATGTGTAATTAGATAGCGCGGTTAATCTTGCCTGACCTGATGCATCTGGTACAAACGTTAGCTCTTCTAACTGTTCCGTTGTCGTCGATTCTAACGGTCTGGATATTCGCATTCCATTTTCTTCTGGTATGTCTGTTGGAATGGGATACGTTGTTTCCGGAAACCTGTCCCTTTCCGCAAATTTCACATTTTCTTGACATCTGCCGCACCTCCTTTATAGTATAAGCATATATGCATGATAATCTGATTTCTGCTGCCGCATGCCGTAAATATTCACGCCTGCGGCAATCGCAAGCAATATTATACCACAAGCCTTTAAACTATTACAAGCACTTTTTTTCGGGGTGGGGTCCGTGGTGTCCGTGGGCTTTGTGGAGCTTCGCCTGCTTCCAAAAGTCATAGGTCGTAGTTTGCCATAGATATCCTTTACGCGCCGCTTCGGAAAACGGAGTTTGCCAGAGATGCCCTCTCCACTGCTG
>CASFAX010000057.1 GCA_949292945.1 uncultured Bacillota bacterium
GGAGTAGGTCCCAAGGGTTGGGCTGTTCGCCCATTAAAGAGGTACGCGAGCTGGGTTCAGAACGTCGTGAGACAGTTCGGTCCCTATCCGCTGTGGGCGCAGGAGATTTGCGTGGAGCTGTCCCTAGTACGAGAGGACCGGGATGGACATACCGCTGGTGCACCAGTTGTCTTGCCAAAGGCATAGCTGGGTAGCCACGTATGGAGGGGATAAGCGCTGAAAGCATCTAAGTGCGAAGCCCCCCACAAGAAGAGATCTCCTCCCGAAAGGGTAAGGTCTGTGGGAGACGACCACGTAGATAGGCCGGAGGTGGAAGTGCAGTAATGCATGGAGCTGACCGGTACTAATCGACCGAAGACTTGACCAGAGAAGCGATCTGTTGTTCAGATTTGAGGGTACACCTCAGAAGGAATCCGGTGACAATAGCGGGGAGGACACACCTGTACCCATCCCGAACACAGCCGTTAAGCTCCCCAGCGCCGATGATACTTGGCGGGAGACTGCCTGGGAAAGTAGGTCGTTGCCGGTTCCGCTTTTTTTATCAAGCGTGGCTCCATGGTCAAGCGGTCAAGACACCGCCCTTTCACGGCGGTAACCCGAGTTCGATTCTCGGTGGAGTCACCAAACCAAGCCGCCAATATCATAGGATGTTGGTGGTATTTTTAAATTTTGCTAGCATTTACTTGCAGAAAATACTTGCAGAAAACATCAGATGGCGGAATTGGCAGGATGCATAGCACAGATTAATATATGCGCGATTGGCGGAATTGGCAGACGCACTAGATTTAGGTTCTAGCGGGAGACCGTAGGGGTTCAAGTCCCTTATCGCGCACCACGGCAAAAGAGTACCCAGGAGGTACTCTTTTGTTATGTGAGCGTAGAATCAGTAGGGACTTGAACCCTAAGAGGGCACGAGCGTAAAGTAGAAGCGTCCGGTGGACGGTTCTATAGCGAGTGGTCCGAAGTCTCGGAAACGAGACGAGGAGAAAGGCTGTGAGCAGCCGTGTCCCTTATCGCGCACCACAGCAGAAGAGTACCCAGGTGATACTCTTTTGTTATGTGAGCATATAAAGCATAGAATCAGTAGAGACTTGAACCTAAGGAGAGATGTTATCAGGCATCTCTTTTTTAGTGACGTGACCGTAACATGCGTGTACTATGCACGTACTCGGATTTTCGCATTTGCGTTAAGGATACTAGCACGGATATGCTCGTTTTTCTGCTGATGTGCCTTGATTCCTAGCACTTGTAACCTGAAAAACGGGAGCTATGTGCTACTATTTTGGCCTCGAGATGTGATTTAGTAGCTTTTTTGTGCTAGTGTTTTTCATTTTTGCAATGAAATCCGAGCACGGAGGCGTACTGCCAGCGTAAATCTGAGCATGGGACCATACTGCAAGAATTTTGCAAAGCGCAAGATTAGTTTTCCGGCTTTATTTTTCATTGCTTTTGATGTAGACTGGGTACGTAGACACAGACTGGGTACATAAACGTTGGTTTTTTATGGAGGACTGTTGACATATGAACGTAAAGGATTTTTACGATGGACTGGACAGAATTTTTGCTGCGAAGAGGATGAGCGAAGCGGAAGGGTATATGATAGAGGCGCTGAAAGAATCGGAGAAGAGGGATGAGATGCTGAAGGAGTCGGAGCGGGGTGATGATTCGGTGCAGGGTGCCGATCTTGATGTGGCTGTAGCTGCGTGCAATGAACTTGGCGGATTATACAGGGTTACGTCAAGGTATGATGAAGCGTTTCCGTATTATGAGAAGGCTTTAGAATATATTGATAAAATGGGGCAGAAAGGAAGCGAAGGCCACGGAGTTACGGTTTTAAATTACGCGACGACTCTCGATGCGTCGGGAAAGACAAATGACGCCTTAAAGATGTACGAGAAAGCTGCGGATATTCTGAGAAAGTGCGGAGGTGACGTCAGGTTTCAGGCTGCCACTGTGCGCAACAACATCAGTTCCATATATCACAGAAAGGGCGACTACAAAACTGCAATCGAGCAGCTTAAAAGGGCTCTAGGAATTCTGGAGGAGCTATCGTATAGCGAAATAGAAAAGGCTATCACATATTGCAATCTTGCCGGCATATACGTGGAAATGAATTCGGCAGATGAAGCGTGGATGTGGGCGGAGAGAGCTGTAAAGGGATTTGAGGATTCTGGCGGTGAAGATGACGTTCACTATCCGGCTGCCCTTTGCGCGCTGGGAAATGCGGCATATTTTAAGGGAGAATACGAACAGGCCTTGGAGGCTTTTACAAAGGCGGCAGAGCTTACGGAAAGGGATTTTGGCAGAGATACGGATGCATACAGGACAATTTCCGAAAATATGAGAATCTGCCAGGGAAAGATTGACGAAATATGAACGGAATGGAGCTTTCGGAGAGATACTACGAAACATACGGAAGAGAAATGATAGAAAGGTGCTGCGGCGGGGACACTGAAAAAGTTGCGGCTGGCCTTTGCGGGGAAGGATCCCAGTGTTTCGGCTATGACGACGAGATATCCCAGGATCACGACTTTGGCCCCGGTTTCTGCATGTGGGTTTCGGAAGAGGATTACGGCAGATACGGGAAAAAGCTGGCGGAGGCCTATGATAACCTGCCTTGGGAATTTGAGGGTTTTACGAGAAAGAACATACAGGACAGGGGAAGAGTCGGCGTTATCACCATAGGGGAGTTTTTCGGGCGGTATCTGGGCCAGACGCGACTTCCGTCATCTAACAGGGAGTGGTTGTTTCTGCGGGAAACAAGCCTTGCGGTGTGTACGAACGGCAAGGTATTTAAAGATGACAGCGGCGAGTTTACGGCTTTCAGAAAGGTGCTTCTCGGATTTTATCCGGACGACGTTCTGAGAAAGAAGGTTGCAGCTCGCGCCGCAGTAATGAGTCAGGCCGGGCAGTACAACCTGCTGAGATGTATAAGAAGGCGCGACCGGGTGGCGTCCTGCCTTGCCCTGGGAAAATTTACGGAAAGCGCACTGTCCATGTTCCACCTTCTGAACAGGCGGTACATGCTTTTCTACAAGTGGGCATACAGGAGTGCAAAGGACCTTCCGAAAATGCAGAAGGCGGCGGAGCTTACAGCAGGCCTTGGAAAAGTATTGACGGAGATGGAAAAGGACAGGTATGGGGAAGCAGAAGATATGGCTTTCACCATTACCGAGGCTATATGCGCGGAGACGGTAAAGGAACTTAACGAGCAGGGATTTTCAGACGGAGACAGCGGTTTTTTGCATGATCATCTGGGCAACATAATGTCGGGCATAGAGGACGAAGAGATAAGGAGGCTCCCTCCAATTTACGATTACGGTTTTTAATTCGCAAGACGATGCACATAATAGAGGAAAGAAAACATGGAAGAGAGAGAAGAGAAGATAAAGGACATATACCTTGACTGGGTGAAAAAGTCGATGAGAGAGGGAAGAAATCTGGTGTCCGAAAAGTACGGCAGGATGATGAAGTATACAGATCCCGATTATTACAGAAAAAATATCGAAGGGGAGATTCCGGCTCTATCTGAGGAACAGGAAGAACTCATAGATGGGATAACGGACGCTCTGACAAAGTGGGAAGAAGAATTCAGCGGGAAATATCCGAAGCTCTCACGAGCGAGCAGGCCTGTAAGAGTATCAGACGATGACTGCGGATTTACATCTGTGGAAACGTATAACCGCGGTGAGCTGGGAACGTATTCTGTGGAGCTTCTTAAGGCATACATGAACTATATATGTAAACTTAAGGCCGAAGGAAAGTCAATTTCCATCATGGACAGGACTACCATGGCAGGACTTTACGGGTATAAATCCATAGAAGAAGCGGAAGCCAGCATGAGATAGGAATTAGATTTAAAAGGAAAAGAAAATACGGGAAAAGCTGCCTACGCACTTTAATACAGGAGCTGAGGCAGCTTTTTCTCAAAGAATTTCTTTATAAACAGGTTCATTTCCATGTAATATGTTTCGATGCCGGAAGAGCATACGAGGTAGCCGCTTTCATAGCCCGGCAGGCTTTCCAGGGCGACCGCTGCGTCACTTCCCAGTATGCGCCTTGCGTCGAGGAAGGTGATACTTCTCTGGTATTCGCATGGAAACGATATTTCGATGGCGCCGCCTTTGCGGGATGCGTTTATGGAGTAAGGTGACTCCGAAGTTGGGAATGATATGTAATTACATGGACTTTTAAGTATTCCTTTAACTGTGAGAACCTTTCCCGAGAGACGGCAGCCTTTGATGAATCCGCCGGAAACGGGAAAGCCTGTTCTGAACATGGCCCTGTGAAAGTCCGTGTTCCTTATGACGGGAAGAAGCCTGTAAAGCTGCCTGATGTCATCGGCATTGTGAAGGAGAATTTTGTCACGGAGCGCAAAGCTTCCCGTATTCAGGTAGCGTTCGAACAGCTTCACGCTTTCATATCCCGAAATGGTATCCTTTCTCACATCCGATATTCCAAGGAATTCCTCTATGTTTTTCTGTTTCAGTCCGGGCAGCATCTGCCTCAGAGAAGAATAGTCACGGATCACGGTGTAAAGATCCAGATTATATCTTACAGGTACGTTGATTCCGCAGGCTGCGGCCCTTTCCCTTAGAAACGGCATGTCGAAGTGCCTGCCGTTATACGTTACTATATAGTCCGCTTCGGAGAGGAGACGGCAGGTTTCCTCGATTATGAGTTTCTCATCTGAAATGTCTTCTGCAAGAAGCTGGGTGAAGCGGGCTTTGCCTTCCGCCACGGAAATTATCCCGGAAAGAATGAGGCGGGATGACGACGGATTAAGGCCGGTGGTTTCTATATCAAATACTGCGGCTTTTTGTTTTTCAAAATACATATCGAAGGTTCTGCCCGGTGAAGGCAGAAACTCGTAATCCTCTGTAATTTTAAGCATCTTAAGTGTTTTAGAACCTTTCGCAGAGTTAAAACAAAACAGACTGCAGGGGAGCAGTCTGTTTTGTTCAAAAGGGGTATTGGGATTAGAGATTAATGAGGTTATCAGGGGGATAACCACATCTTTATTTTAGCAAAAGAACATAAAAAGTCAATAGATTTTTGTTATTTTTGCGAACATATTTTGTTATTTTCGTATGCTTAGTATGATATAATGGTAGCGGAGGGTGTTTATGGTTTACGAAGAAAAGACGATTAAAAGCGAAAGAATATACGAAGGACACATACTTAACCTGAGAAAGGACACCGTTACGGTGGTTAACGGCCAGTCCGAAAGGGAGATAGTTGAGCATAACGGAGGCGCGGTAATTGCGGCGGTCACGGGCGAGGGAAAAATCGTTATGGTTCGCCAGTACAGAAAAGCTGCCGGCCGGGTAATGCTGGAGCTTCCTGCGGGAAAGAGGGACGGCGACGAAGAGTACTCTGAAACTGCAAAAAGGGAGCTTAAGGAGGAGACAGGCTACACTGCCGGAACCATGAGGTTTATCTCCAGAATGTACACCAGTCCCGGATACACGGAGGAAGTGCTGTACATATACCTTGCCTTTGATTTGATCCCAGGAGATACAGATTTTGACGATAACGAAGCCATAGACATAGAGGAATATCCCATTGACGAGGCGGTATCCATGGTTCTTTCGGGCAAAATCGAGGACGGAAAGACGCAGGCGGGAATACTCATGGCCAAGGCGATACTAGGTAAAGAAACGCCAGATAGAAAATAGAGGAGCGCAGGACGTGGATTTAAAATATTTTGTCGATTATCTGAAGAGGGAGAGAAAGGTTTCACCCAATACGGCAGACGCCTACGAGAGAGATCTGATTTACTTCGAGAAGTTTCTGGCTACGAGGGGCATTGCAAAGGCAGAAGATGCTGCCGGTGCCGACGTGACGGCTTTTCTCATGGAGCTTAAGGACAAAGGCAGGTCGGACGCCACCATAAACAGGAGAATGTCCTCAGTGAGGGCGTACTATAAGTATCTTCTGTCGAAGGGTGAAATATCCGTAAACCCGGCAGCTGACATTAAGACTCCAAGGGTGAAGAGAAACGACGTGGAGTTTCTGACGGTGGCCGAAGTGGAAAGACTTCTGGAGCAGCCTGACAATACAGTAAAGGGAATAAGGGACAGAGCCCTTCTCGAAGTCATGTACGCCACGGGCATAAAGGTGAGCGAGGCCATAGAACTGAGGCTTTCCGACGCAAATCTGAAGATGGGATTTATAACGTTAAACGGAGATCACGGCAAGGCCAGGATAGTTCCAATGGGAGGTCCTGCCAGAGAGGCGCTTCACTCGTACATTTCGACGGCGAGGAAGGCTTTCATGAAGGAAGAAGGTACGGAAGACCCAGAAGGGATGCTTTTCGTAAACTACATGGGAGGCCCCCTTACGAGACAGGGATGCTGGAAGATACTTAGAACCTACGGAAAAGCCGCGGGGCTTGAGGGAAAGATTACTCCTCATATTCTGAGGACATCCTTTGCCGTTCACATGGTTCAGAACGGAGCGGATCTTAAGACTCTTCAGGAGCTCATGGGACACGAGGACGTGACGGCAATGAAGGTGTACTTTTCTCTTACGAAGAACAGAATAAAGGACGTTTACGACAGGACTCATCCGAGGGCTTAATTAGAGCGCGGTTAAAACCTGCCTGACGTATTCTGATGAAGATGGTGTGAAGATAAGTTTATACCGGCCGGTTGCCGTTGAACCGGCCGTCTTTTTATGGTAAAATGTAAAGGTGAATTTCACGGGAAAAGAGAACAGTTGATGAGACTTTTTTACAGTAAGAACTTTAGAATATTTGTACTTGCAATCCTTGATATACTCTGCGTTACCATAGCAGCACTGGGAGCTCTGATGCTGCGTTTTGACATATCCATAGACTCCATAGACGAAAAGTACCTTTACGGAGCGCTGAGAGGACTTCCCGTGTATTTTGTCATTACCATAGCGGTGATGGCTCTTTTTAAGCTTTATAACAGGGTGTGGACTTACGCATCCACCAGCGAGCTCTATGCCATTGTCAAGGCTTCGGTTCTTATAGAAATAGGCATAATGGCCTTTCACGTATTTTCGGGCTACAACATGCCGAGGAGTTACTATCCGCTGAACTGGGGCATAATGACGGCTCTCTTTCTGTGCGTAAGGTTTTCAAAGGCCTTTCTGAAGTCCATGAGAGGCGCGGGAAGCAGGAAGGAAATCACCAACCGCATCATGGTAATAGGGGCGGGATCTGCGGCTACAGTTCTCATAAAGGAACTTAGAGGCATGGACTCCGGCGCTCAGATAATATGCGCCATAGACGATAATCCAAATAAGAAAAACAAGTACATACTGGGCGTTCCCATAGTGGGAACCAGGGCGGACATAGAAAAGAACGTAAAGAAATACGACATTAACGAGATAATCATAGCAATACCGTCTGCCGACATAGAATCCCTCAGGGAAATCATCAGACTTTGCAAGGAAACGAAGCTGCCGGTTAAGATACTTCCTGCGGTAGTTAAAAGCCTGACGAACACGTCTCTTTCCAGAGAGCTGAGACCTGTAAGCTACGAGGACCTTCTGGGAAGAGATCCGGTGAAGGTCGACCAGGAGGGCCTTGGGGACTTCATAAGGGACAAAGTGGTTCTGGTGACGGGAGGAGGCGGCTCCATAGGTTCCGAGCTCTGCCGCCAGATAGTGACGTATAAGCCTAAAAAGCTGATAATCTTCGACATATACGAAAACAACGC
>CASFAX010000058.1 GCA_949292945.1 uncultured Bacillota bacterium
TGCTCTTAAAGAACGCCTTGGCTATCAGATATGATGTCTGGTATCTGTTTGCACCGTTAAATCTGGTTATAGAGGACTTCATCTCTTTTATCTGAGCCTCTATATCAGACGAAACCGCGCTTGTTCCGCCTGCGATGTATACAGTTCCGCTATACCCCGAGATAAACTCAGACTGCTCTTCCGTCAACGTCTTTCCCACGAGAAGTATAGGCTGCCCCGTAGCCGAAGCCGAAATACTGTCCGCATAGCCATTGCCACTGCTTACTATAAGTCCTCCGCTGACTGTACCGCACTCCTTTAATATGGCAAGGTTAGTCTCATATCTGTTCTGACCTTCCAGCCTCTTTACAGTTAAGCCCAATGACTTGAGACTGTTTTCAAACGATGAGCTTACAGCCGCCACTCCTCCTGCGATGTACACGGTTCCGCCCGACTTAAGGTTAGTCGTTATGTAACTCTTTACGGAGTTTTCCGTTGCGGATACGGAATTTACCAGAAGTATAGGTGCGTTCTTCTTCTTTGCCAGAGTGCTTGCCGCAAGAGCGTCAGCATAGTCTCCACCCGAAGCTACAACGATGTTATCGAACTTATCGATGCCCTTATACTTCTTTATCGTATCCGCAATCAGAGTCGCCGTCTCGTACCTGTTTTGCCCGTAGAGCCTTAGCTCGTCAGTCTTTGCAAATACCTTATCCATGCCCGTCATGTTATCTATTATTTCGAACGTCTTGGTTATGGTGCCCTTATATGTCTGCTTTCCCTTGATCGTAACGGTAGCAGTGCCTGGCTCTACGTTGTTTGAATAGGAAACGTAGAAGTCCTTTCCTTCCTTGAGACCGCTTACAGTAATCTTAGGCTCCTTTGCGGTTTCGTCGTACTCCGTCTTAACGTACTCTAATGTAGCAGACAGATTTGACAGATCTTTTCTCTTTGTATCCTTGTCATAATAGAAATTTACATCTGTCCTTTCGCTGATTCCGTCAACCTTTCCACTGGAAGAATACTGCCACATATCGTAATCATAAATATAGGAACAGTATTTATGATACTGTGCAACCCAGACCCTGTAATTGCCGCTGATCTGGGACGGATCCACGTACTTGTTTATAAACGCAGGATACGAATAGAATCCGGATTCGCAGCCGTAGGATTCCACAGCTTCACAAAATGCTATGACGTTCTTTGTGCCCTGAGTTTTGCTCATGCCCGATATTCTGGATCCGGACGGGCATTCGTAATCCATGTAAACCGGAAGATCCAGGCTTCTTCCGTCCAGAATATCCATGAAGTAATCAACTTCTTCCCTGGCTTCCTTCTCGGTCTTAGCCTGGGAGTAGAAGTATATTCCCACCTTCACACCTGCAGCCTTCGCACCCTCATAGTTCTGCTCGAACAGGTCGTCAGGATAAAGCCCCCCGCCGCCATAGTATCTACCGCCAATCCTTATAATGGCATAATCTATTCCGTCAGCCTTAACCTTCTTCCAGTTTATATTTCCCTGGAATATGGACACATCTATGGCGTTACGCCTTACGACGTCATTGAACATGGGATTATGGTAATACTCCGGAAATGCCGTAGTGTAATCCGACAAATCGGTTTCCCAAGTATTTAAAAATTCGTCCTCCGTTACAGCCCTTGTCTCAGCCGCAAAGGAAAACGCACCCGACGTCATCACCATGGTCAAAGTCAGCAGTAAACAGATTATCTTTTTCAAAGTCCTGTCCTCCTATTCACCGTTTCATCTATTTATTAACTCTTATTAGATAATTTCCTAAGCATATATACAGCATAGTCTTTCGTCATCTTCAAAAGGTCTTTTATGCTTTCCCTGTATAGCATGCTTCCGACAGCAGCCAATACAATAAACATCACAATTCCCACAGCGTCAGTTCTGTGAAAACTGTTATATGTTATGTATACGTAGTACAACACAATCATAACGCCCATTCTTCCCAAATGGTATCTCACCGGGAAGCACTTTAGGGAAAATATCGTCCTCATTATAAGAAGCAGAGTATACGTAATTCCGGTGGCGATAGCAGCCCCCAGCGACTCCATTTTATTTATGAGGAAGTAATTCAGAATCACGTTTACTCCTCCGCATGTAGCCATGATTATAATGTGCCATTGCGTCTTCTTTGCAAAATTTATCCCGTAGACCGTGCTCTCAGAAATGGTGTAAAGTAAGGGATAAAGGGACAAATACGGTATGAGAAACACCGCTTCCCTGTATTTTTCTCCGAGAAGAAACACTATGACGTCCTTGAAGAGTATAACGCCAGCCCCTGCAGCAAACAATATTATTGTAACATAATCCGCAGCCTTTATGAAGAACTCTTTGTTGGTATGATCCTTTTCATATTCCTCAACTGCCATAGGCGCCCATATAGTCGTAAACGTGTTGGTAATGACACTGAATATCCCTATTACACTCAGCGCTGACGCGTAAATCCCCAACTCAGCCTTTGTCGAAAACATCTCTATCATAAGCTTATCAGACCCGGTGTAAAGCCATGCGCACAATGAGGAAAAAATGAATGGCCACCCGTATTTCATGACCATCCTCGTGTTTACGATTTTTCCGTATCTTTCTTTCTCTTCGGAAGTAACGGCGTTGAATCTCCACGCATCCCTCTCTGCGATAAAACCTATCATCGCCGAAATAATCTGCGCTAAAACAGTACAACCCGCAAGTACAAGAATATGGTCAATTTCCGTCAGCTTTATTCCTATTATAACAAAGGCCGTATAGCTCAGCTTCTGCATATTCATACAGAAAGAATAAAGACCCGACCGCATACCCAGCCTGAGCGTCATATTGGTAAACCTGTCCACTACCATAGAGACTGCATATACTGCGAAAATCAAGACAATATATTGTCCTCTCGCTGCAAAAACATAGTACAGGCAAGCCGCACCTCCCGCTACAAAACTTAAGATTATCGGCCACCTTGAAGTAAGCGCCAATATATATCTCTTAAAAGCCTTTTCCTCGGCAGAAAAATAGTAACGATTATACGCCTGATCCTGACCTATTATCATGAAAACCATGAGAATGCTTCCATAGAGAGTAAAAAGTGAAAGCTCGCCGTATACATCAGGCTCCACCAATCGCGTTACGATTGGAGTGGTTATGACTCCGAGGATGACGTTAAGACCCGTCCCTAAAAATAATGTAAAAAAATGTTTTTGTTCTGTGCATATTCGCTTATGAAACTGTCCTCGTAATCATCCCTGTGACTCTTGATGCTCTTCATACCATCGGCAATGCTTTGTTCATCATCATCGACTAAAATACCCGTCTCAGGAATGATGAAGTCTTCCGGCCCGCCACATTTAGATGAAAGAACCGGCATTCCTGATGCCATAGCTTCAATAAAGGCAACGCCGAAAGTTTCTCTTTCAGATACGATAGCAAAAGCATCTGCAATCCCGTAAAAATCAGCAATTTCTTCCTGCGGTCTTCTACCCATAAGAAAAACTCTCTCTCTTACCCCCAGTTCATCTATCAGCCTTTCCAGGCTACCCATTTCAGGTCCGTCTCCAAAGATGTATAAGCAGGTTTCTTTATCTCTTGGAAAAGCTTTGACAAACGACCTTATGAGTAAATCCATTCTCTTAATTTTGCGCAGATTTCCTGCGCTTACAAAACTAAAGCGCTCGCCATTTCCCCGGCCGCTCTTAGCATTTTTAAAAATATCGCTTTCGAAAACGTTGAATACTACTTCGCTTTTTACTCCAAAATTTTTTTCTAGCTTCTCTGCCAAAGCTCCGCTTACGGCAATTACCTTGTCAGCTTTGCTATATACATACTCACCTTTCTGAAGATTTTCCGGCGAAATTTCATTTTTATCCACATTCATCTTACTGAAGTGTTCCGTAACCGCAACAGGTACTTCACTTTTTAGCAGTTCCCTTAAACCACGCAGTGCCACAAATGAAATGTTCAAGAAGTGAGAATTTATTATATCAAATCTTCCTACCTTTTTCTCAAGTTCCCTGTATGCACGAGCAAACGCACGGCTTCCGACAAACTGAAAAATCTTCCCATTGGCAGCACCAATAGGTATGCTACACTTCATAACCGGAATACCTCTGCACACGGTTTCATATATACCAAATTTCCTTTTTCGCCTTACAGACCTTAAATCCATCGAAATCATATATACATCGTGCCCGTATTCTCTCAAAGCCACAGCCTGATCTAATTCAAAATTACCGGAACTGTTACCATTATTGATGTTTCTTGAAACTATACAGATTTTCATTACAACTACTATCCTTCTACGGCTTCGGTAAACTAAATGTCCAATTAATGAAAAAGCAACTTACGGGCTATATTTTTCACATATCCGAAAGCATTCCATTCTCCATAGCGCTTCGCCATATTTTCATATCCTTTTTCATTCAAAAGTTTAAATGCCTGATATCGGTGCGGAGAAATCGCTGCCGGTTTTCTGAGAGAGTTCTGCATGGTGCTTTCTTTATCCATCTCGTATTTTTCTATTCCAACAGCTTCATCCAATATTTTGCTTCCAATTTCAGTATTGATTATGACCAGAGATACTCCCAGTTTATCGGTTATTTCCGGCTTGAATTTCTCTATTCCCCAGAAATCTCCTATTGTTATATCCCCAGGGCGATTATAATCAGCAAAACAGCATGATGCACACGAAACCCTGTTTATCACGTTGTGTGAGAATAAATTATTAAACGATTGCAGCCAAAGCTTATTCTTCACGAATCGCCCATCCATATCTGCCGACACCGTATATCCACTCCAACCTAACCTTTTATCTCTGAACCTGAAACTGCACAGCTCCCCTTTTCCCTGCAAAAAGCCTATGAATTTCGAAAAAACCCCTGGGCTTGGCACGCCGTGACACACCAAATCGCATAGAATCAGATTATCAGGCTTGTAACCCAAGTAAAGTTTCAATCCCTCTATTTGACACGGAGTTCCTACGAACAAAACTTGTACTTCAAGTTCAATCTCCGATTTTATCCTTTCGAATATATCCAATACATCACTCTGCACATAACAGGTCTTTCTCATTCTGTTTCTGCCTTCTTCATTGTTTACGATAACGTGACTTACAGTAAAGTCTTCATTCATTACAGCGCCCGCTATCAAGCCGCCGTTTCTCAAAACTGAATCAGAAATCGCAGTGAATACTCCCCCCGATGAGCTCTGTTCCCTTACTTCTAGTGAGTTTTTCACTGCAAAATACCTCTGACCCATCGGAACCCCTTTTCCCCTAAACCTGAAAACCTGACATACTTCATGACACTTGCCGCAATCAATACAAGTATTACTATCTCTTATAGGATATTTAAATCCTTCCTCATTAGGTTCCATAGTAATCGCTCCGACAGGGCAAATAGAGGCACAGGCTGAGCACCCTGTACACCTAACATCATCACAGTTATAATTGTTTTCATGAATCCATTTCTCGATTGTAAAATCTCTGTCATAAATGGCAGATTCAAGGTATCTGAGTGATTTTTCACGAGCCGCTTCAACTTTGCGATTTACACTAACGTAGTCGATATCCCTTACTATGTCTTCCATTCTCGTAGATTGTGTGAGGATTCTATCCTCAAGCCCAAGAAGCTTTAGCAAACTGATAATTCGCTCGTCCTTTCCGTAATTACCTGTAAGCAGTACACAAAATTTTTTCTGAAATATTATTGCAAACGCCAAACAATGAAATGACGCCGTGACTACCAACTCAGCTTCAGCAATCTCATTTAAAAAATCCTCCGGTGGCATCGCAAAGGTCACCTTAACATGAGGATTAAGAAAATCCTTCACCTTAACATGGCTGCTGAGAATATGCATGTCATTACTTTGCAAACGGTATCCTGTAGAAAGAAAATCTCCCACTTGAGCTGATCTATTTGTGTAAAAAAATATATAGTTCCTTCCACTCTTCTTTACACTGTCAGTTTTTCTAAATTCCTCCCATTTTTCTTTCCCCAGGAGAAACACCGGGTCCAGCACCAGCTGAGCATCTCTTCCTGTCATCTCATTAATCAGCTCTGCGCCTCTTATTTCTCTTACGCTTAAGCGCTCAAAATTGGATAATGCTTTACTGTATTTCTCACAAAATTCTTCAGGTATATTATCTATGCCAAAACTCGATGAGTATGATATTTTCTTTTTATTATCATCCACAAAATCCAAAAGATATGCCGTATCTCCGCCGTTGTTTTCGGGGTTCCATACTTGATCGCTTCCCACTATGAACTTATCGTATTCACCGTTAAGCGCTTCTGCCTCCTTACTACATGTATATACCTCGGAAGTTTTTCGTAAATACCGCTTGTAAAAGCCATCGAAATTTCTTCTTCTTGCCTCTATGAGTGGCGACCCTAACGCGACACGTACTGCTCGCTTAAGCTTTCTCTCCTTGATTGCGGCAGAAAACTCATGCTTTATATCATACGAATTTTTTCTGTGATCGTTGATATAATCTATATACTCGCATTCAGCTCCTAAGCCTTTTACTGCCTCCTGTAGCGCATAGGCCTGCAGCGCTGCGCCGTAATTGTATGCATTGTGAAATGATAATAAAGCAACCTTCAAATTAAGCACTCCTAATTGAATTTAAATAAAACACTTCGAGTTCGACGGCAATTCTATCCCAATCGAACTCGTCGCTTCTCGAAATACAGTTTTCCGAAATCGTTCGATAGTTATCCATAATTTTCACGACAGCATCTGCAATTTGGGAAGGAACATTCGGGTCTACGCTGTACCCCACTTCTCCATCCGGAAATATACCATCAAAGCCCTGACCCCTTGTGTAAATTACCGGCACTCCCTGGGACATGGCCTCAGCATACACTCTACCAAAGGATTCCGTAAACGACGGCATAACGAAAATATCATGAGAACGATAATAACCGATAAGCTTTTCCTTAGGCATATAGCTGATTCTATCTGTATCGGGGTTCTCATTTAATTCTTTAAGCACGCTTTTATCTATCACCTGACCTATCACCGTAAGCTTCGGATCTATTCCTCGCTCCTTAAGTTCCTCAATTGCCACGAGTATCGCCGTCACATTCTTATTTCTATCTATTTTTCCGACGCATATCAGCTTTAGTCCGCTGCCGCTTAAATCCTTTGCTGTTCCTTTATTGTCAAGCCAAAAACCTTCGAGACCATTGGTAATTACCATACATTTTTGTTCTATTTTCTTTTTTATCTCAGGATTTTTCCCAAAGCATCTATCGAGGAATGCTTCCCTATACGCTTTAGATAGAAACATTATTCCTGCTGCATCTTTTGCTATTTTACGTGCCAAAGGTAGAAACACCGGAATCCTGAGAAATGCATTCATATCCGTGTTTCTGACAGATACAACAAATGGTACCCCCGTCATTTTAGAAATGCTTCTTGCCGCCCAACCCCCGTTAAAGAATGTGTGACTGTGTATGACGTCAAAATTTTTCACATCAATTTTCTCTAAAAGTCTTTTCTCAATTTTCTTCTGCTTCAGCGGAAAGAAAAATCTGTCGTGACGACTGAAGCACTCTTCGTGAACAACCTTCTCATCCATTATTGGTCTGTACTTATCTTCAATTTTCGTTCCTTTGGTCACCGCGTTAAAAGCACACACTTCGTGACCTCGTTTTTCCAGCACATTCATCGAATCCCTGAAGATCATGGCCCTATGGTAAAAGGTGCATAAATAAAGTATTCTCATATCACATCACTTTATCTGCGCTTTCTCAGCGTCTATAGTCTCCACCATCTCATACCTGAAGCCTTAAGGCTTCCAATATCATAGATTCCCTTAACGTCTACGACCACCTTTTTATCATCGGGAACATCTTTAAAAAGTTTTCTAATCCCGCAAAGCCCCATCTTCTTGAATTCATCGTGGGCTACTGCAGTGATTACACAATCTGCGTTTTTTATATCATCAAGCTTTTTTAGTCTTACACCATACTCCTTCATCGCATCCTGTTCGTTTGCCCAAGGGTCTACAACGTCGGGTGTTATTCCGTATGTATTTAGCTGTTTGATAATATCGTTTACCTTGCTGTTTCTCGTATCCGGACAATTTTCCTTAAAAGTCAATCCCAAAATTACAACTCTGCTTTTCTTTGGTGCCTGTCCAGCTTCTATCATCTTCTTAACAGCGGCGTCAGCAACATAGGCGCCCATAGAGTCATTGACTATCCGTCCGTTGAGTATTATCTGACTGTGATAACCTAGCTTTTCTGCCTGATACGTAAAATAGTACGGATCTACGCCTATGCAGTGCCCCCCTACGAGGCCTGGACGAAATCCCAATGCGTTCCACTTAGTATTCATGCCATCGACTACTTCATTGGTATCTATATCCATGCGATCGAATACCATAGCAAGCTCATTCATAAACGCAATATTTATATCTCGCTGGCTGTTTTCCACCACTTTTACAGCCTCAGCTGTCCTCATGTTGGATACAGGATGAGTCCCCACTTCTATTACAATATCATATACCTTCTTTATTTCTTCCAGGGACTCTTCATCACAACCGGAAACGATTTTCCGTATATTTTCCAGCCTGTGTACATTATCTCCCGGGTTTATCCGTTCCGGTGAATATCCCACCTTAAAATCCACACCACATTTAAGGCATGATTCTCTCTCTAATATAGGTATGCACACATCTTCTGTACATCCCGGATAAACAGTCGATTCATAAACGACTATCGTACCCTCCGAAAGGTTTCTGCCAACAATTTCAGAGGCTCCAATAACCGGTGATAAATCTGGCGTATGATCAGAATTTACGGGCGTAGGTACAGCTATTATTATAAACTTTGCTTTTTTCAGCTCAGCCTCTTCGGCTGTAAACAGAACCGACGAGTTTTTTATAGCCTCATCTCCTACCTCCATAGTTGGGTCAATGCCCGACTTATATAAATCTATCTTTTCTTCATTTATGTCAAAGCCTATTACATCAATTCCCTTGCGTGCAAAGGCCAAGGCTATAGGCATTCCAACGTAACCGAGCCCTACTAACGCCAGTTTTTCTTTTCTGCTTACAAGCTCCTTACAGCTGAGCATCTTTCATATCCTCCTACTACTACAGTATTTCTACAGGCTTTCAATAATATCCGTAAGCTTTTTCGTATGATACTTAAAGTCGTACTCTTTTGCCGTGTTTTCCGCATTTAAGCACATCTTATCATACTCATTCGCGTTTAGATTTGCCATAAGTTCCAGACCATCTGCGATATTTTCAGGTGACTGCACCTCAATTTCCATGCCGCAATTATTTTTTTCACAGATGCTGTATCCGACAGAATAAGTCATAAGCACCGGCTTTCCTGCTGCAAGATATTCGAAAAACTTGTTTTGACTCTGTCCGTATTTGTCCAGAATCGTACTGGTATTATGCATTATCGTACAATCACTCTTCGTAAGTATCGACGGGATAAAATGCTTATCAACACTTCCTTTGAATACTATGTTATCAAGTCCCCGATTTCTCACCGTTTCCTTTAGTATCTCAAGTTCATCTCCATCTCCCCATATCAACAGGCGAACTTTGTCGTTTCCCCGCTTATTCAAAATGTCGGCAGCTTCCACAAGCATACCAAGATTATTCACCTTTCTTACCGAACCGGTATACACAGCCTTGAAATGTCTGTCATCGTTTAAATCATCATCTTCAAATGGATACGACATCCTATTTTCATGAAAAGCCTCTAAATCCACCCCGTTGTTAATTACAGTTATCTTTTCCTGAGGGATTTCGTCATCCCATCCCTGATCCTTAATGTAATCCTTTCCTCCCGGCCACGTCATTATTATCGCGTCCGCCTTCTTATACATTCGCTTTTCACCTGCGTACAAAATCTTAGCCATCAGCTTGGATTTCCGCTCAGGATAATAGGCAAAAATGCTCTCAGGCCATAAGTCTCTTATTTCGCATATACAGGGAACACCCAGCTTCTTTGCCGCACGCTCTCCCGCAAATACCGTGAATGGATGAACCGAAGAAGCCAAAATAACATCCGGCTTTCCGTATTTTTTCGCATACTGCTTCGCCGTCTTGCAAAAATTTCTGGAAAACTCCAACATATTCTCAATACGCTTTAGTCCATTACCCGAATACATCGTAGATTTAATAAAAATATACGGAATTCCCTGAGCCGTTTTCTTCTCCTGCCACAGTTCATTACCATCCAAAAAATTTTCTTCTTTCCCGTGAATCACATTACAACAAAAAACTGCCGGTTCATATCCGCCGGCTTTCAACTCCTTTGCAAACCAGTAATGTCTTCCTCCCTCTGAAAAAAAAGTGTTACCCGCATAATGGTTGACAATCCAAACTGTTTTCTTCTTCATTCACACCTCACGGCAGTTTCCTTCTATCTCTGCCTCTTAATCGTCTTTGCCGGAACGCCCACATAAGTTCCTGGCTCATTTATATCACTTACAACGACCGCACCGGCGCCCAGCACTGCATTGTCACATACTTTTACGTGCTGAATTATCTTTGTACCCGTCCCTACGTCTGTACATTCACCTATTTCCACAAACCCCGAAAGATTTGTACC
>CASFAX010000059.1 GCA_949292945.1 uncultured Bacillota bacterium
TCAGGAAGTAAGGTGTCTTCTGCTGCGAATATACCAAAGACTGCATCCTTAAGGTTACCTAACATTCCCCATACCGGCTCAAATATGGAAAGTCCATCTTTGATGGTTTCCTTAAAGCCGAGCAGTATCTCACCGAACTTAGTGATTTCTATCTGGCCCTTTGTCATGTTGTTATCCATTTCAACGTACTGGTAGTGGTGGATGTACGGATAGTCGTTCTCATCATAATCAGGGTCAGCAGGAACCGGAACGTCTTTATACGGATACCTGGAAATATATCCGAAGTTGCCGTCAACGTGAACGTCCTGCTCTGTTACGGTGAAAGTGTAGAAGTTTACAACGTCGCCCAGCTTATGGGTCTCGCTGCCCTTATACTCCACCTTGTTACCGTTTTCATCGTAAATTGTTACAAGCTCATCCCAGTCAGGGCTTTCATCATTTAATATGCCGTCAAGGGCGTCAAGCTCACCTGCCGGGCCGTAGTCGGCATCTTCTCCCATTCCTTCATCGTTACCTGAATAGTCTCCTACAAAATATCCTTCAGGAAGCATGAACTCGGCAATTCTATACTGACCCGCTTCAAGCTCATACGGAATGGTTAATTCGCCAAACTTATCAGCTGCGAATACCTTGGAAGCGTCAGAGTCGATGGAAGGCCCGTTAGGCAGATAGTCACCAATGTGGCTTTCGTCTGCCGGGATGTCCATTCCCGGAACGCCACCCATGTACTGAATGTAGAATCTGGTTCCATCAAAAGGTACGCGCTTTCCGGTTTCGGTATTGGTCTTTACTACCTTAACAACATTTCTGATTTTGCGGTCTCTTACGTTGTAGGTGTAGTGATTGTCGTAGCTTCCGTCTGCGTTATATTCCAAATTTGCGCTGTCTTCAGCTGTAGGTCTGCCATAATCATACTCTCCGATTACAAGTCTGAACTGCTCAAGTACGTAGGAAGGATTATCCGCAGCTACTTCTTCCACCATGTACTCGCCGTAAGGAATGTCATATACGAAAAGAGAGCCGTTTGTTCCAACGTCAAAAGGCGTATCATCGCAGCTCATTCCGCTGTCATTGCGGACTATCCTGTAGCTGCTCGTGCCGTCTTTAAGATTTCCCTCTCTTTCGTATCTCACATACGGGCTGTTCTCATAACCGCCTGAGATAAGGCGTATTTTCCACTTTGACTTTACCGACTGCAATTCTCCTCCCGAATAGTGAGGGTCAAATACGTCGTCGTCTTCATTGGACTTCGATAAGAAGAAGGTTCCTCTGAAGTTGTCGTTGATGAAGATTTCCTCGCCGGCTGTAATGGCAGCCGGCATTTCGTCTACCGGCGCAGGGCCTTCGGTTACGGTCTTTCCTGAGCTTGAGCTTACCTTTACTTCAGCCTCGATATCGGTAAAGTCGCTGGGCTCACAGGCGTAGTCTCTCTCATCTTCCGTTACCGCATTAAGGATTACAGTATAAGTCCTTATGCCTGAATCAGGCTCGATGAACCTGCCGTCAGGTCTCGTCTCCACAATCTTATATTCTACTTCCCCTTCCCATTCTACCTTGGTAGGCTCCACCTGACCGCAGCAGTGTATTACAGCGTTTTCGTCTCCTTCATCGCAGGTTTCTCCAGTCTCGGAATCGACGTAATGTACTTCGGTCTCGCCGCTTTCCTTTCTCTTAAGGACAGTTATTCCATCTCCGTTCTCATCTTCATCGGTCCACGGGGTATCGGATAAAGTCGCGGTGCTTCCGTAGGCATCTAGTGTTACTGAATCCATCGCTTCCCAGCTTCCACCTGCCGACTTTCTGTAAAGGGTGTAGGTCGCGGCAAGTGTTGCATCTCCCATAGGTGTATCCACCTTGCCGTCAAATCCTGGGTTTTTATCTTCTTTGCTTACAGGAAACTCAAACATTGGGAAGTATTCGTAGTCAGGAATTTCCGGTGGATATGGCTGGCACTCTCCCGGCGGATTCTCCGGTTCAGGTACATCCTCCGTCGTAAAGCTTACGAATTTATACAAAGGGTTAGCGGAGCCTGTGGCCATTGCTTGCAGATGCTTGCCCGTTCCCGTCTCCCATATGAGAAGGTTGTCGAGGCAGTAGTTTGCTATGTATGAATCGTTCTTCTTTACCATATATACGGATTCCGGATTCGGAGTGCCTGTAATTTCGTACCTGTAGAAGTAATCCCCACCTTCGATTATCTTCTCCACAGGATTTCCTTCGGCGTCGGTGACGAATGCCCTTACGTTATCAGCTGCTTTAGCGCCCCCTTTGTCAAGAACCTTGGCAGGGATGGCGATGCCGTCAGGGATGGGAAAAAGCTTGGACTGGTACACGTTATCTCCGTCCTCATCCGTCACCTGCACAGCCAGAGGATTGTTAACGTCATCCGTACCCAGCGCCGCTGCAAACTTCCTGTAGTTCTTGACTTTTTCCTCCATGAACCTGTAAATGTCGTAGGCAGGTTTTCCGGAAAGAGGCGTCTGGTAGTGGTTTGCAGGGATTGCCTTGCTCGACTCAGGGCCGTAAAGGCCGTTTGCAAACTTAAGCCCGTTGGCTTTAAGGTTAAAGTCTTTATCCCTGTGCTGCTGCTGGGTTTCGTGAACCAGCTGTCTCGTGGCGGCTTCCCAGTCGGATGCGGTGTACTTGCCGTTTCCGTACATGGTCATGCCGGAGTTTTTCTTTAATGATGCCCAGTCCAGAAAACCCAGGCCTCCTTCGTCAGCGGACTTTGTAAGATCGGATATCCCGCTGGTATCCTGACGTCCGAACAGGAGAACCGTCGCCATGTTCTCAAGGATGTAACCCTTACCGGAGTTGCTGTAAATTCTCTCCAGCTTCGAGCTGTCTATGCTGTTTCCCTGAAGCTTGATTCCGCTGTTTACAGTCAGGCCGTGCTCCACGCAGTATGCGACTTTGCCGTTTACGCGGTATGCTTTCAGTTCAGCCGATTCTATGGGGAAAATTTTCTGGGTCGCCTTGGTGGTGGTAACCTTCTCCGAATTGTAGTCAGCTATGTACATGTTAAGGTATCCCGTCTGACTAGAAGGGTACGCATATGCGGCGCCGCTTCCGTTTACTCTCAATGTGGGACCCCATCCGAAGGTACCCGTTACCACGCTGGTGGCATAGGCTGTCGTCATGGTTCCAAGCGGCAATCCGGTCAGAAGGACGGCCGCTGCCAGAATCCGCGCAATCTGCCTGCGCAGATGGCTTCTTAGTTTCATCTTCATTTTACTTTCTCCTTTTTCTCATGAGCTCTTTAAGGTAAAACAAAAACGCCCTGCAAAATCTGCAAAGCGTTCTGTCCTAACGGAAAAGCCGCCCCTTTCGGGACGGCCTCGTGTACACTTTTCTACAGTTTGAATTATATCACTTTAAATTTTCCCCTGCAATACCATTTTTAATTTTTTCTGTAAAATTTTATCAGCTACCGCATTCCTCCGCAGCTAGGTCACCTTAAACTCCTATCCGGCCTTCCAGTCCTGCTACACGCTCTTAGGCGTTTTGTCAGCCTTTCCGAACACAAAGAACCCTATGAGGAACATGAGGGACAGGGCGCCTACCCCTATGTTGGCGCTTCCCGTCTGCTGGCTTATAAAGGATACGATAAGGGTTCCTGCAAAGGATGCACCTTTTCCGCATATGTCGTACACTCCGAAGTATTCGCCGGATTTTTCCGGAGGAATTATCTTCGCGTAGTACGACCTTGAAATCGCCTGGATGGCTCCCTGAAAGAGTCCGACGCACACGGCGAGAATCCAGAACTGCCACTGGTGAGCCAGAGTAATGGCGTAAAGCGCTATGAGAAAGTAAGCGAATATGCATACTTTGATGAGGCTTCCTGACCTGTACTTTCCGGAAATTCTTCCGAATATGAGAGCCGCCGGAAATGCGACTATCTGAGTAACCAGAAGAGCCAGAAGGAGTCCGGTGGTGTCAAGTCCCAGAGCCGTTCCGTAGGCTGTCGCCATGTCGATTATGGTGTATACGCCGTCTATGAAGAAGAAGAAGGCTATTAAAAACAGACCGGCTTTTTTGTTGCTTCTCAGCTCGGAAAAGATGTGGCCCAGCCTTGAAAATGACTGGCTCACGATGTGGTCAGTCTTTGGCTGGTAGTTAATCTGCATATAGCTTCTGAGGAGAGGCATGGTCATGAGAACCCACCATACAGCCACCAGAAGAAAGGCTATTCCCATGGCAAGGTTCATGGTGATTCCTATTTTGTCGTAAAAGAGCACCAGAAGAAGGCTCAGGATAAATGGAACGCATGAACCTATGTAGCCCCACGCATATCCTCTTGCCGACACCTCATCCATCCTGTCAGGCTCCGTCACGTCAGGAAGCATGGAATCGTACACGACGAGGCTTAAGGAGTATGCCGATTTTGCAAGGACAAAGAGGATTATGAACCAGAGCCACGACTGCATGAAGCCTAAGGCCACGCAGCCCAGCGCCCCTATGAGAAGGGTTGCCAGAAATATTTTCTTTCTCCAGCCTTTGAAGTCGCTGACCGTCCCCATGGTAGGGCCCAGAACTGCCACTATTATAGTTGAAACCGACGTTGCATATCCCCAGTACGCCAGGTAATCCACGTCGGATATTCCGGCGCTTTCGGCAAGGTAGTTGAAATATATGGGCATTATGGTGGTGACGAGCAGGGTGAACGCCGAGTTTCCAACGTCGTAGAGCACCCACTTCTTCTCCAAAGGGTTCAGCTTAAACTTCATATTTCTTTTCCTCCTCCAAAGTGCAGACCTCTATATCCTGCCAGTTTTCTCCCGGTCCGAAGGTCTCGTTGAACCACGGATCAAGCTCGTTTTTCCCTTCGATGTATCCCATGAAGTTCTTCGCAAGGTTTACTGCAAGACCTACAGCCTTTTCGTTCATAAGCTTTGAAAGGCGCAGACAGCTGTCGGCACATTCCGGCGCAGGCTCCCTGCTTATGATCATGTAGTGCATGGGATCGTATTTTCCCGCCGCCTTAAGTCCTGCATACAGTATGCCCCTCTTCACCTTCCCCGGAGCCACCAGCACGTCTGCGTAAAAGGCCATGGACTTTATGGCTTTATAGACGTCGGCCGAGGATATTCCGTCAAAACACTTTGATATGACGAGAGCATTTTCCCTGGTGGCTGAAATGGACCGGGACGTGCGATAACTCAGGGGATCAAGTCCCTCTTCAGTGAGCAGATACCTGTCGAATTCGCTTTCTATTTCGGTATGGCTCACGCCGTCTGCGTGTATCTTCTTTTCTATATATCCGTGGCATGTGCTGTCCAGGGCGAAGTGGCAAATGAAGCCAAAAAGATATGAAAGCATGGCATCGTCCCTGCCGTTTTCCGCGTAACGCTTTGCCGCGCCCTCGAAAAACTCTGCCGCCGGTCTGTCGTGCATTCCGTATCCGTACCTGTTCACCCTGTTCTTTCCAAGGGGCTTATAGTAGAACAGTATGTCCGGGCCCTGAAGGCCTATGAGATAGAGCTCTCTGTTTTTCTTTATAACGTCTCGCGCTTCCTTAGGCAGTTCTTTGAAAACTTTCCCGCCAAAGTGGTAGTGTGCGTACATTGATGGCATAGTTATTCCTCCCTAAACATCATGGTCTGGAAATTATATCACAGAGGCGTAAAACCCCTGTTAGTTACAGTTTAAGTGTACGTAAAATTTATTTCAAGGATTTTAAGTAAAATTTCTTCAGCACTCCATAGCAAAGAGGCGTCAGGTAAAGGATGCAGGCGTACGGAAGAGCCGTAACGTCGGCCTGCATGAACTCCAGCGGCACCGTTGAAGCTATGGTCCACGGGACAAAAGGTGCAAGTATGATTACTGTATTTTCCATATCTATTGCAAGCTCAGTCTTTGACGCACCTTCATCCTCGTAGGTCTTCTTCAGAAGGTCTGAACACATTATGGTGGCTATGGTCTGGTTGCAGAACACGCAAAGGGTGAGCAGAGACGTCAGTGTCATGACGAAAAATCTGCCCGTTTTGGACGAAATCGACGATGCCATGTTCTGAAGGGGCAGAAGCATTTCCGTACCTGAGAAAATCCCCGAATACATGCAGGAAATTCCCACGATGACTACCACCTCTATCATGGACACAAGGCCGCCTCCGTTCATGATTTCGCCCAGCTCTCCTCCCGTTTCGTAGCCCATTATCATGGCTGAGGCGATGCTTCCCGCAGGTTCTCCCTGAACCAGAAGGCTTACTCCGATGCCGGCTGCTATGGAAGCCAGGAGGGAATTTACGATGCTGACCTTTAACATGGGCAGAACCACTATGAGAGCCGCAGGCAGGGCGCACCATGGCGAAATGCTGAACTCTCCCGTAAGCACCTGCTTAAACGAATCGTCCACCTGGGAAATAGGGTTCTTTACGGAAAAAATGCAGTACACGATAAAAGTTATTACAACGGCAGGAGCTATGGTTTTCAGCATCAGCCTGACGTTTTTCAGCATATCCGTGTGAGTGACCCCGGCAACCACGACGGCGCTCGATGCTACGGGAGACGTTCTGTCTCCAAAGTACACACCGCTCATTATGACTCCTGCGGCAAGAGCTTCGTTTACCCCGCCGCTTCTGGCTAGGGCCATGAATATTACGCCCACCGTTCCGGCAACGCCAAAGGACGTTCCAAGGGCATAGGACATTATGCAGCAGAGTAAGAAAGTCACTATGAGAAAGAGGCTGGGGGTTATCACTTCCAGTCCGTAATAGACGAAAAAACTTATGGTTCCGGCACTCCTCCAAACACCTGTAACAAGGCCTATTATTGCCATGACTATTACTACCATGATTGCATCCTTAAGCCCCAGGCGGCACATTCCGGCTATATCGGAAAACGAATATCCCCGCCTCATGCCGGACACCGCAAAACACACGAGACCTATGGCCAGGGCTATGACCATGGTGTGCCCCGTTATCAGACAGAATATCATCGCAACGATAAAAATCAGGAAGCTTATGATAAGTCCCATATTCCTTACCTCCGCAGTCATCACAAAATTCCGGCGGCACGCCGCTGACGATTATTATACCATAAAGGCCGCTTTTGTGTTATACTTATGTAGCCTAAAACTTTAAGTTACTGTTTCCTTATGGAAATGTGTTCCTACAGGAACGTGAAAGGGGAAGATTCCAATGAAACCGCTGAATAAATATTTTGATCACACTCTTTTAAAAGCAGAATCCACGCCTGCCGACATCGAAAAGCTCTGCGCCGAGGCAAAGGAATACGACTTTTACTCGGTTTGCGTTAATTCCTGCTACGTATCAAAAGCTGCCGAACTTCTGAAAGGCACCGACGTTAAAATTGCCGCAGTCGTAGGCATGCAAAGCCGGAGCGTCTGAAGTGGATATGGTTATAAACGTAGGTATGCTCAAAGCCGGAGAGGATTCCTTCGTGGAGTCCGATATAAAGGCAGTAGTTGACGCCGCCGCAAAGTACGGCGCTATCGTAAAAGTCATACTCGAGACATGCCTGCTCACAGACGATGAAGTGGTCAAGGCCTGCAATCTCTCAAAATCAGCAGGAGCCCACTTTGTAAAGACCTCCACCGGATTCAGCACAGGAGGCGCCACAGTTCATCACGTTGCGCTTATGAAGAAAACCGTAGGAGACTCCATGGAAGTTAAAGCCTCCGGCGGAATCAGAGATTACGAAACCGCCCGCGCCATGATAGAAGCCGGCGCAGACAGAATCGGCGCCAGCGCCACCGTCGCCATAATGAAGGAAAGCAAATAGGCAGCGTGCCGGTTGCCCGGCCCGCTATAACGCCGGCAGTCAGGCGCTGGCTGGCCGTGGAGCTGGCAAGTTGCCAAGCCGCCAGCTTGGCACCCGGCGTGAAACGGTGGATGCCGGCTTTCCACGGCGGATTTTCGCCCCGTACTCGGATTCGGGGCCATTTGCCTTTCGTAGTAGTACGAAAGTACTACGATTTCCTGTAAACTGACGCTGTTAGTACCACTCGAAGCCTTATTTCTCGGCCGCGAGTGGTACTTTTTTATATTTAAGCTGCTGATTCCGAGTCTTCTCATACTCGGATTTTCTTATTTTGATTCGAAATCCGAGCACCGTCAGATTTTGCACCACCGCGACAGGAGTAATTCGCAGCCTGCCAGCACGGTAGTCAGCACATAATTTCCAATTTATCTTATTATTTCCTTATATTCCTTGGTAAAATTTTACTTTAAATCCGATGACGCTCGTATTATAATCTAATAAACGCTATAAATGGAAAATAAAGGGAGATGCAGAAGCACATTGGATTTTACAACTGTTGCAAAAATGGAACTTAACCGGGTTCTGTCCCAAATCGAAGAATATGACCGCATACTGAAAAACCTACCCGAAGGGCTTCTCCACCGCACTGCTCGAAAGTCCGGTGACAAATACTGCTGCATAATGGATGGCAAGATGCAGTACATTGGAACTGAAGATAAGCCTTTGGTCAGGCAGCTTAAGTCGAGGCGTTTTGCAGAGCACGCGATGAAGATTTTGACAGAGGATGAAAAGCTTCTCGTTTCACTCATCGAGAAATACGAACCTTATTCCCCTGAGTACGTTATGAGCACCATTCCCCTGACATACCGGACAGGAAATCCTGATATCATAGACGGCATTGATTTCATAAACTCTGACGAGTGGGCGAACGCCCCCTACAGGCAGAGTTCGGATTACGCAGGTCAACTGACCCACATGACCCTTAAAGGTCACTACGTCCGGTCAAAATCCGAGGCCATCATAGCCAACATGCTGTACAGCAAGGGAATTCCGTACAGGTACGAAGAAGAACTGGTATGGGAGCAGTCCGTGATAACTCCCGACTTCATCGTGGCAGTTCCTTCAGAAGGGAGGATAAAAATTCTCGAGCACTTTGGAATGATGTTTGAGCCGCGGTACAGAAACTCTGCCGCGTGGAAAGTCAGTCAGTACATCGCCCACGGGTTCATGCCCCTTGACAACATCTTCTTCACCTATGAAGATATGAACGGTAATATCGACACGCGGCTTATCGAATCGGTCATAGATAACAACTTCAGGTAGACAGTTCGCGGCTGGCTAGGCAGGTACAGTCAAC
>CASFAX010000060.1 GCA_949292945.1 uncultured Bacillota bacterium
TGCTAGAGGTCGAAAAAATCCCCTGTCTGCAAAGGGTTAACCCCTGAAAAGTTCGACCTGGGAATGCAAATCTTCGCTCCACATCGAAAAACCGTTCGATTTCAATGCGATAAATGGGGATTCACATCGAACTGAGTCAGAAAGCATATACCGGAAATCTGTGAATTGGCGATAAATGAAGGCTATGAAAGTGCCCGTGCCGATATGGCACGGGCATTAGTTTGCGACTATGTCGCTGGTTTTCGGTTATGCTACTTTGTTGAGCGTCTCTTCTGATATTGCAGCAGTTCCTCCGATTGCTATTACTCTTCTTACTCCGTTATCGTCCACAAAATCTGCGGCAATGTCGGTGTTATACCGGTTTACCAGCAAAAGCGGTGCGTTCATGGCATTTGCAAGTACGCCGCCTGTAAGTCCGTCAGGGAAATCGTCTCCCGATGCGATTACCACAGTTCTGGCATTTTCAAAGAACTCTTCCGCAACTGCAAGTCCCGTCTCGTATCTGGTGTCTCCACCCAGTCTTGTAACGCTGCCGTAAACACCTACTGCACGTGCAACGTCTTCGTTAACGGCTGTCGTTCCTCCGATTACGTAATAGTCGTCATCACCGCCTAAAGTCTTAAGGTATTCCTTCTGGTTACCTGTAAGAGCCTTTCCAACGAGAAGCACTGGATTTCCCGTAGCCGATGCTGAAAGAGCGTCAGGATACAGAAAACCTGATGCTACCATAATATCTGAAGCGCCTTTTAAGTCGAGACTTTTAAGGACTTCCAGGTTGGTTTCATACCTGTCGGCTCCGCCCAGTCTCGTTACCTTACAGCCGGTCAGACTCTTCTCAAAGCCTTCAGATACTACAGCTGTTCCACCGATGATGTATACTTTTCCGCCCTTGTTAAGGTTGTCAGCGATGTATCTCTTAACGGCAGATTCGTTGTTCTCGTTAACTAGCAGAACAGGGGCATCCTTATCCGCTGCGAGAGCGGCAGCAGATAACGCGTCCGCAAACTCATCGCTGTTAGCGACTATAATGTTATTAAACTTAACCACGCCAAGCTGGCTCTTCAGCTTATCAGCAACCTCAATAGCTGTTTCAAATCTGTCATCACCTGCTACGCGGGAACTGGTTACAGATGGTACAGTTCCGCCGCCAGAACCGGATGGAGCAGCAGGCTCCTGAGGCTCTTCCTGTGCAGTGTACGGGAGGGTTTCCCTTTCTACGGCGGAGTCAATCTGCACGGCATTGTGCTCTTGGCCACCGGTCAGACCTATCCAGCCGTTGCCGTGCATAGTGATACTCGGCATGATATCAGCTTCTCCGCCACCCCCGCTGGATTCATCATTGCTGATATCGATTGCAACGCTACCTTGGTTGCGGTCGTCAGATATGATGGTTGGGTCTCCGCCTTCCGGATACCCGCCGACGCCTATTGCCGTGCCGGGAACGTAGCCCTCTCTCGAGTTTTCGTTCTCCCAAAGCTCGATATCCGCCGTGCCCTCAATGACGATTTCTGCCAAGCCGTCTTCCATGCTCCCTTCCTCGCCGCAGCCGATAACCGCAGCCGCACCATGGTCGACGTGAGCCTCAATCTGCGGGCTGAAGTCTGAGTTCTGGTTCTTATCATCACCACCACCGTTGCTGATTCTAATCATCCCCGAGCCTGCCATGTCCCCATACTGACCGGAGCCGATGGCTGCACCGCCGCCGTTAGCCGTGGCGTTGACGGTCAGGTTACTGCCCGGTTCTGTAGCGGATATTTCGATTTTCCCGCCTCCGCTATCCGTGCCGGTACCGGTACCAATTGCTGCTCCGCCTCCGTTCACTGTGGCGCTAACCTTCGCCGAATCCTGAATGGTGATGCTGTCGCTATTAGTCATATTTCCGCCTGCACCGGAGCCGATAGCTGCGCCTCCGCCGTTAGCCGAGGCGGTGACCTGCGCCGATTCCCCGATGGTGATACTGCCGCTCAGGCTCTCTCCTCTCGCTGTGCCGATAAGCGCCGCGCCGCCAATCGCATCTTCCGCTACGTTCTGCTGCTCCAGAGAGAGGCTTCCTGTGCCGCCGATGGTAAGATTACCACTTGCGACATGAATCGCCGGGTCGGTCAGATTGGTGGCGAAGTAGTCGCAGGAGTCGCCGCTCTCTCCGCCATCCAGCGCGGCGACGGTCAGACTGTTGCTTCCCTCCACCTTCACCGTCACATCAGCGCCGTCTCCCATGTCGATAGGTGAATAGTAGATTCGGTTATCCAGATATGGCGTCTTCGTGCTGTCGTGCAGGGTGTAGGTTGGGTGGCCTAATTCGTTGATTTTCTCCTCCCAGATGCGCCCGCTCTGGGTGGTGATGTGAAGATAATCCAGCACCAGAGTCACCGGCTTCGTCGTTTCCACGCGCACCCGGTACTGGCTGGTTTCGCCTGTGAGAATTATGGTCGAATACTTTCTCGCCAGATTATTATCGATCACGAAGGTGTTCATATTTGGGGTGCGGCCTTCGGGCAGGGACTTTACGCCCGTCTCATCCTTTGGCCAGACATAATTGGTGCTTCCCTCTTTCGTCTCATCCCCAGGTTTTTTCAGGTTACCGACGCCGTCGTAGCTGTCCGGGTCCATACGGACCGTATTCAAAGTGGTACGTGGCTCCAAGACATATGGCTCTTCTCCATTAAACGTAATCGTCAGCATCCCGCTCGCCGGTTCCGGCTCCTGCGCCTCGCTCGTATCTTCCTGCACGGCTTCCCCAGTCTCGCCGCCCTGCGGGTCCTCTTCTGCCGCAAACACCGGGGATGCGGTCATGGTCAGCACCATCGCCGCCGCCAGGAATAAACTAAGGGATTTCTTTTTCATCGGCTTTCCTCCTCGTTTCTGTGCTTCTGCCGTCTCGAAAATTCTCTTAAAAACATCAAAAGACGTACCCCATTCTCCAAAACGGAGACGGGATACGCCCTGACCTTTCATATTCTGTTTTCCGGCAGCAAAAATAGCAGAGTCTATCTTCTGCTCTATTGTGATGCGCTTCTTCATGGCTGTCAACCTCTGCGGTGAAAAAAGTTCACCTGATTTTGGCAAATTCTCGCAAATCCTCAGATGAATTTTAATTAGACCTTATTTTACCGTTTTTGCAGCGGCTTGTAAAGCGTGGATTTCCTTATGCAGCAAAAGACCCGGAGAAACTCTCCGGGCCTCTGTACTTACGTTTTCCTTTAAACGCATGTATTACATCATGCCCATGCCGCCTGCCGGTGCTGCAGGTGCAGGGTTTTCTTCCTTGATGTCCACGATGCCTGCCTCAGTGGTGAGGAGCATTGCGGATGCGGAAGCTGCGTTCTGAATAGCGGATCTGGTTACCTTTACAGGGTCTACGATACCTGCTGCTATCATGTCAACGTACTCTTCCGTAGCGCCGTTGAAGCCCCAGCCTTCCTTCTGGTTCTTAACCTCGGCAACTACTACGCTTCCCTCAAAGCCTGCATTTTCCGCAATCTGTCTAACAGGCTCTTCCAGAACTCTTACGATAATCTTTGCGCCGGTCTTTGCGTCGCCTTCCTGAGTATCTGCATAAGCTGCAACTGCCGGAATAGCGTTGCACAGAGCAACTCCGCCGCCTGCTACGATGCCTTCCTCTACTGCGGCCTTTGTAGCGTTGAGAGCGTCCTCTATTCTCAGCTTTCTCTCCTTAAGTTCTGTTTCGGTAGCAGCTCCTACCTTTATAACTGCTACGCCACCGGAGAGCTTAGCCAGTCTTTCAGCAAGCTTTTCCTTATCGAAATCGGAATCGGTCTCTTCGATCTGATTCTTGATGGCGTTGATTCTGGCGTCGATGTCTTCCTTCTTGCCTGCTCCGCCTACGATAACGGTGTTTTCCTTGTTAACTTTGACGGTAGCTGCGCTTCCCAGAAGGTCAAGGGTTGCTTCCTTAAGATCGTAGCCCACTTCCTCGCTGATTACGGTACCGCCTGTAAGGATTGCGATATCCTCCATCATGGCCTTTCTTCTGTCGCCGAATCCAGGAGCCTTTACAGCTACAACGTCCAGAACGCCTCTCAATTTATTCAGAACCAGGGTAGCCAGAGCTTCGCCTTCGATGTCCTCGGCAACTATGAGAAGTTTTCTGCCCTGCTTTGCAATCTGCTCCAGGATAGGGAGAAGATCCTGAATGTTGGTGATCTTCTTATCGGTAAGGAGAATGAGCGGATTCTCCTGAACTGCTTCCATCTTATCGGTGTCTGTTGCCATGTATGCGGACAGGTATCCTCTGTCAAACTGCATACCTTCTACAACGTCCAGCTCCGTTCCCATGGATTTAGACTCTTCTACGGTGATAACTCCGTCCTTGCCCACCTTTTCCATTGCCTCTGCAATGAGGGAACCTATGGTCTCGTCTCCTGCGGAAACTGCCGCTACCTGAGCGATGCTTTCCTTCGTTTCAACAGGATGAGCGTTCTTTATGATTTCATCTACTGCCACGTCTACAGCGCCCTGAATTCCCTTCTTAAGAACCATCGGGTTAGCGCCTGCAGCCAGGTTCTTGAATCCTTCTCTGATGATAGCCTGAGCGAGAAGGGTAGCTGTAGTGGTTCCGTCACCTGCAACGTCGTTGGTCTTGGTTGCAACTTCCTTAACCAGCTGTGCTCCCATGTTCTCAACGCTGTCCTCAAGCTCTATCTCCCTTGCGATGGTAACGCCGTCGTTGGTGATGAGCGGGGAACCGTAAGACTTGTTAATCAGTACGTTTCTTCCCTTAGGTCCAAGGGTAATCTTAACTGTATCTGCTAATTTATCAACGCCTGCCTGAAGCTTTCTTCTGGCGTCCTCTCCGTAAAAAATGTCCTTTGCCATTTCAATCTGCCTCCTAACTTAATCCCTGAACTATTCTACAGTTGCCAGAATGTCTGCCTGGCTCATGATAGTGTACTCTTCGCCCTGATATTTAACCTCAGTGCCTGCATACTTTGAGAAGATAACCTTCTCGCCTACCTTTACTTCCATAGGCTCGTCCTTGGTTCCAGGACCTACTGCAACCACCTCAGCCATCTGAGGCTGCTCTTTAGCGGAGCTCGTAAGAATGATTCCTCCCTGGGTCTTTTCCTCAGCTTCGGCTTTCTTGATTACGACTCTGGTTCCAAGGGGTTTAATTCCAAAACTCATTTTAACTACCTCCCGATTTATATTATGTATTTATTGACTATTTCTGTTAGCACTCATTTCTTTCGAGTGCTAACCACTGTTTTTATTTTATTCCCTGACGGCCGTAATGTCAAGAGGGTTTTTGTGAATATGTGGTGAAGTTCACGGTCTTTTTGCTCTGACAAAATCAGCAGCCTCGGACAGAACTTCGGCGCTGCCGGAAGAATACTCGCTTACCGCCTTTTTCACCGCGTCTTTATATTCCGGAAGGCAGGTAACGTCAAAAGCCACCTTGTCCGTGTATTCCTCCCCCGAAATAGAGGCTTCTCCCGGAAGGGAAACGCTCTGAATCCGGCTGAACACCGGGTATTCCACCCTGAACCTTACTACCGACATTTCCGTAACGTCGCATATTCCGGCAGCTTCAATGCCCAGCCGGGCGCTCCCGGTATAGGCTCTCACCAGGCCTCCCGTTCCCAGCTTTATTCCTCCGAAATATCTGGTGACTACCAGGGCGACGTTTGTGATGCCTTCCTTTACCAGCATCTGCACTATGGGCGCGCCACTGGTGCCCTGAGGCTCCCCGTCGTCGCTGGCCCACTGAATCTGCATCTTATCTCCTATGACCATTGCGGGAACGTTGTGGGTTGCGTCCTTAAATTCCCTTCTTATCTCTCCGAAGAACTCCTCGGCTTCCTCCCGCGTATCTACAGGTCTTACGGTAGTTATAAACTTCGACCTTTCTATTTCCTGCTCGGCTCTCGCCTGGGAAAATACAGTGCTATAAAGCTTCATATTCCGCCAGCCTCCTGTAATCCTTCTCGTTCATCTCCAGCTCCAGCACGGTTCCCTTTTCTCCGTAATCGGTGCTTATAATCCGGGCGTTTTCACATAGATAGGAAACTATGCTCCCTTTGTCGTAGGGGATGATGAGAGTCGTCTTAACCTTCCTGCCGTAAAGCCTTTCAAGAACCGTTTCCACCAGGACGTCCATGTTCATGTTCTCCTTTGCGGAGACGAACAGGGTGCTGTCCCCTGCCTTTGCCGGAGGCGGACTTTCCAGCTTGTCGATTTTGTTGTAGACGATTACTCTGTCTACAGCCGAAGCTCCTATGGATTTAAGCACTTCCTCGGTGACCTTCTTCTGGCTGTCGTTATCCTCAAAGGATGCGTCTATGACGTGAAGTATGAGGTCGGCCCCCGCCACTCCTTCGAGAGTTGATTTAAAAGCCTCCACCAGGCCGTGAGGCAGCTTGCTGACAAAGCCTACGGTGTCTATGAGCACGAACTCCCTTCCCGGCTCCATCTCCACCTTTCTGTGAGCAGCATCCAGGGTTGCAAAGAGCATGTCCTGCTCCTTTACGGACTTCTCCTCTTTTCCGGATATGGCAAGAAGCCGGTTCATTATAGCCGACTTTCCCGAATTCGTATATCCTGCAAGAGCCACCACGGGGATTTCGTTCTTTTCCCGCTTTGACCGCTGGGTGGCACGGGCCGTCTCGGTCTTTGCAAGCTCCCGCCTTATGTCGTCGATGCGCCTTTCTATGTGGCGGCGGTCCGTTTCCAGCTTCTTCTCTCCCGGGCCTCTCGTTCCTATGCCTGCGCCTGTCCTTGAGAGGGATTTGCCAAAGCCTGTAAGTCTGGGAAGCCGGTACCTCAGCTGAGCAAGCTCCACCTGAAGCCTTCCTTCCTTGGAATCGGCCCTTGCTGCGAATATGTCCAGTATGAGAATGGTTCTGTCGATTACCCTGACTCCCGTCGCCTCTTCCAGATTTCTTATCTGCATTCCGGCAAGCTCGTCGTTGAATATGACTACGTCGGCTTCCATGTTCCTGACCATTTCAGCAAGCTCAAGAGTCTTTCCGCTTCCTATCATGGTGGCCCTGTCGGGACGCTCCATAACCTGAACCATTCTGCCTATGACCTCAGCCCCTGCGGCCTCCGCAAGGCCTTTAAGCTCGTCCATGGAGTAGGTTATATCCCCTCTGGTCTGAACTCCCACTATGATGGCAGAATACTTCAGCGTATCTATTACTTCGTTGTTCTCCGTAAATTTAAGCATATTCCTCCTGTAAGACGTGCGCCTGCCGGCGCACTGACACAAACCAAGACCCGCTGCTTAAACGGCGCGGGTCTT
>CASFAX010000061.1 GCA_949292945.1 uncultured Bacillota bacterium
CGTGCGGGCGAAAAACGGAATCAAAGCTGAGCGTGTCGATAAACCTACACCATCAGGCGCTGGCATCGTTTTTGACGGAACGGAAGGCACCGTGTACGGTTCCGTCACTTTGCAGGAGAATATCACTATCGGCGAGGGCGAGAGCCTGACCATCGGGGACGGGGCAAGCTTGACAATCCCGGACGATAAGACGCTGACCGTGAACGGCGGCGATCTGACAGGCGACGTGACGGGTCCGGTGATCTACAAAGTCACCGGCGTGTCGTTGAATAAGGACAGCTTGACCCTTGATGTGGGCGGCAGTGAAACCCTCACCGCTACAGTGCAGCCGGACAAAGCTACCGATAAAGCAGTGACGTGGAACAGCAACAATACCAGCGTTGCCACGGTGGACGCAAACGGCAAAGTTACCGCTGTAAGTGCGGGCAACGCCGCCATCACTGCCACTGCTGCGGACGGTAGCGGGAAATTTGCCACCTGCACAGTAACGGTTACTGAGAACAAACCTTCCACCGGTGGAGGAACGGTAATCTCCAGACCGACCACTTCCCGCATAGCAGGTGATGACCGTTTTGAAACTGCAGTAAAAGTAGCAGATCAGCTTAAAAAAGAACTTGGCGTAACCAGGTTTAATGCAATAGTAGTTGCATACAGCGATGAGTTTGCAGATGCCTTATCAGCTTCAGCCTTTGCTCAGGAGAATGAGGCCCCTGTTCTTGTGGTAAATGAAAACAACGAGGAATATGTTAAGAAGTATATAGAACAGAACTTCGTCAAAGGCGGTAAGGTCTACATTATGGGCGGAAACGCAATGGTAACAGATAGATTTGAAAACAGTCTTTCAGAATATGATGTATCGCGCCTTGGCGGAGACGACAGATATGAAACAAATCTCTTAACACTTAAGCAGCTTAATTTAGGCGGGAAAGATACAATCATCATCGCTTACGGACTTGATTATGCAGACGCCCTTTCTGCTTCATCAACGGGATTACCTGTTATGATAGTGGGAGATAAGCTTACAGATTCACAGATTGCATATCTTAAAACTCTTGGAGGAAATGATACCTACTACATAGCAGGAGGTACAGCTGCAGTAAGCAGTGAAGCAGAAAAGCAGCTTAAAGATCTCAACCTCGGAACTGTAAACCGTCTTGCGGGAGATGACAGATATGAGACAAGTGTTCTAATAGCAGAAACATTCTACAGTAAATCCACCTTGGCATATCTTGCATCGGGAGATGATTTCCCGGACGGCTTAACAGGTGGAGTCCTTGCAGGCCTTTCAAGAGACAGTAAAGGCGCTCCGCTGCTCCTTGTAAATGAACGCAATACTAATCTTGCAGCTTCATACATAGAAGATGCAGGAGTGAGAACAGTAAAGGCCATAGGTGGAACAGCTGCCATATCAGATGAAACACTAAAAGCAGTAATCTAACCATAAACTTACTGGAGCGGAGGAGAGATCTTCCGCTCTTTTCTATTGCAGTTATGGAAATGACTTTTAAATCAATAGATAGACCATAACAAAGTTATGGTTGAGGTGATAATCTAAAATGGTATTCCATAACCAAAACAGAAATCAGGAGTTAAATGGCAACATCAAACGAGAAACCGGAGCCAATATTAACAGTAAATGGTAAATTTCTACTAAAAATCAGCTGTAATCACCGTAAAACACAGACTGACAGGGTCTGGGTTATGATTACCGACATACAGCAAACGATTTTCCATAATTCAGTTAAGGTCAGAGAGATGAAATATGTAAGTTTTGCATAACTGCACTTCGGACAGATTAGGGAGTTAAGCAAAACATCACAGACTTCATATTTTGATAAACTCCAGTTCGCTATGGTAGCCAGATATGTAGATTGCAGAGAATAGCTCCATATGCCTTCTGGGCCGCAGGAGCTGAAAACAGTCATCACGGCCGACGAAATCTGTGCCACTTCTGGCAACAATCAGAGATATGGCCCAGATTTCGGCTTTGAAAACCTGATGGAGAAGCGAAAATCTGGGCCACTTGCCGGGATTTTGGCGATTTTGCAGTAAAATACGTGGGCCGCGAACAGGAAAACAGGGGCTCGCGGCCCAGAGCGCCTCGCCGCACCCTTTGACGGGGCTCTCGGTCGAGACTGCCTCACCGCGCACTTTGACGACCCCGCACAGCCACCACCACCGCACCGCGCACTTTGGCGTCCATCGCGGCCCAGAGGCTTGCCCGCAGTCCAGGTCCTCTACGGTCGATACTCGCGCCCCGACCATTTATATAATGTAACTTGCAATTAGTACGGACTATTGATATACTATACTTAATAAACTTCCGAGGAATAGCTATAGTATAATTATAAAACTGCGTTGAAAACATATCGTTGAGGAGGTGTGTTATGGCGATTGTAAATGATGAACAGGTCACGAAAGTATTACGTAAGTATAACCCGTGGTGGCGCACCCCATCTGCCATCAAGGAAGAAAGCAAGCCACAGAAGAGAGGGGCTTATTATGAAGCTTTGAAAATCCTCACCCATAAGAGCATCCGAAGGTTTGCCGTTCTATCCGGTATGAGGCGCGTGGGCAAGACAACGATTCTGTATCAGATCATCGACCACCTGATCGACGAAGGCGTAAATCCCAGAAATATCCTGTACGCCACCTTTGATAATCCGATTCTGAAACTCGTCAACGCGGAAAATGTGCTGTCCATCTATGAAGCAATGTACCCTACCACCGGAACAAGGTACATTTTCTTTGATGAAGTGCAGTACACCGATAATTGGGAACTCTGGATGAAGGTAATCTACGACAGCCAGAAAGATATACGGCTGATCGCCACGGGATCCGCCAGCCCTGTCTTAGAAAAGGGTTCCGCAGACAGCGGCACGGGACGGAGGAGTGTTCTCAAAATCCCTACCATGTCCTTTTATGAGTATTGCAGGCTGCTTGATCTGGATTTGCCGCTCCTGCCGGATGATCTACGCCTATCGGAGCTGAAAAATATGAGTCCGGCGCAGCTTGGCGATTTGATGGATCAGTTCACCCCGCTGCAAAATCATTTTAACCGTTATCTGATGATCGGCGGGTTCCCGGAACTGGTACTATCGGACGATGACGCCTACGCGCAGAGAATGCTGCGGGAAGATGTGGTGGATAAGGTAATTAAGCGGGATGTGCTGTCCCTCTTTAATATCCGAAGCCCGCTTTTGATGGAAAAACTGTTTCTCTATCTGTGCATGAACTCCACGGAAATTTTTAACGCAACAACGGCGGCAAAGGAATTGGAGAATACATCTATCGTAACCATTGACAGCTATATCAAGGCGCTGGAAATGTCCAACCTTATTTATCTGGCAAGGCCGATGGCTGTGGGCAGCAAAGGTGCTTTGAAAGGAAGACCGAAAATTTTTATTGCAGATGCGGCCATCCGCAACGCGGTGTTGATGATTGACGATGTGCTTTCAGACGAAAAGGAGTTGGGCGCAATGGTCGAAACGACCGTCTACAAGCATATGGTTTCCTTTTATCAGGGAAGTCCTGCAAGACTTGGCTATTTCAGAAACGCAAAGGATAATCAGAAAGAGGTCGATGTGGTAGTAGAGCTCCCCCGCCGGAAGATTCTCTGCGAAGTAAAATATCGCAATAATTCCCATATCGCGGCGACAGATGCTATTGTCGAGTTATGCCGGGACGAAAAATCCAACGTCACAGATGCCTTTTTAATCACAAAACGGCTTGACGATTTTGGCGTAACCAAACACGAAACAAAAGTACCTATTCTGCGCATTCCGGCCATCGCTTTTCTATATATCTTGGGAAAGGCAGAGGCAGAGGAATAGAGGAAGCGAACACCTGTTAAAGACTCACTTGCGAGCGGAGGAGCAATCTTCCGCTCTATTAAACTGCAGAGAATAGCTCTATATACCTTCTGGGCCACTTGCCGGGATTTTGGCGATTTTGCGGTAAAATACGTGGGCCGCGAACCGGAAAACAGGGGCTCGCGGCCCAGACCGCCGCGCCGCACCTTTTGACCCCGCAGCCGTGAACCACGTGCTGCACCTTGCGAAAGGCGTTTTTTCTTTATTCCCAAGTCATTTCATGGTAAAATGGATAGCGGACAAAGGAGATAATAGGCAATGAGACTTTTTATAGCGTCAGATATACACGGCTCTGCCGCCTGCTGCAAAATGATGATAGAAGCTGCGGAAAGGGAGGGAGCCGGCAGCATACTGCTTCTCGGGGACATTCTATATCACGGGCCGAGAAACGACCTGCCGGAGGGCTATGCGCCGAAGGAGGTCATAGCTATGCTTAATCCCCTTAAGGAAAAGCTCATGTGTGTACGCGGCAACTGCGAGGCGGAGGTGGACCAGATGGTTCTGGAGTTTCCGGTTCTTGCGGACTACGCCCTAGTAACGGATGGAAAGGTGAAAATATACGCCACCCACGGACACATATATAACGAGGAAAATCCGCTGCCCATGCCCGTTGGAAGCGTCCTTCTCTGCGGGCACACTCACGTTCCGGCGTGCAGGGAAAGGGGCGGATTCATATACATGAATCCGGGCTCCGTTTCGATTCCCAAAGAGGGCAGCGCGAGAAGCTATATGATTTATGAGGACGGAGTGTTCGCGTGGCACGATCTTTTGACGGGAGAGGAATACGACAGACGGGAGATTTGATATATGACTGAAAATAGCAGCAAAGCTAAAGCGACGGTTAACGGTATGGTTAAAGGCGTAATCTTTGACGTGGACGGAGTTCTTCTCGATTCCATGAAAATATGGAACAACGCAGGAGAGCGCTATCTCATAAAGCAGGGAATCACACCGGAGCCTCATCTGGGGGATATAATGTTTTCCATGACCTTAAGCGAGGGGGCTCAGTATCTGATAGATAAATATCACGTTTCTGCTCCCATCGAAGATGTAAAGAAGGGAATAATGGCCGAGGTGGAACACTTCTACTTCGAAGAAGCGAAGATGAAGGACGGGGCGAGAGAGCTTCTTGAAAGGCTGAAAGAAGCGGGCGTGAGAATGTCCGTCGCCACCTCAACGGACAGGTACTGCATAGAGGGAGCTTTCAGCCACCTGGGGATTATGGACTACTTCGACGTCATCCTTACATGCAGCGAGGTGGGAAAGTCCAAGGAAAATCCGGACATATTCTTTGAGGCGGTATCGGTGATGAAGACGCCTATAGAGTACACGTGGCTTTTCGAGGACGGGCTCTACTCCATGAAGACGGCAAAGCGCGAAGGCTTCAGGGTCGTCGGAGTCTACGACAGCGTAAGCGAAAAGGATCAGGAGGAGATTCGACGCATAGCCGACGTGTACCTGACGAGGCTTGAAGATTTTAAACTTGTATAGGGGAGCACAGCTAAAAGGAGCATAATTTAAAGGAAATGGAAAAACGGTTCAATCTGCAGTACGCCGGCATTCACGGAACCTACTGGCTTTACTACGGCGTAGTCTGCAGCTTTGCTTCGGTCTTTCTTCTGGACCGGGGCTACAGCAACACTGAAATAGGAATAATACTTGCCATCGGAAACATCTTTGCGGTCATACTGCAGCCGATTATGGGCGATCTGGCGGACAGGAGCAGGAAAATATCCTTTTTCGGGTTCATGGAAATGATGACGGCCCTTCTCATGGTGCTGACGGTTTTTCTTCTGATTCTCCAGAAGAAGTCGGCCCTTCTGATGTTCGTGTACGTCATGGCCTTCGGGTGGATGAACATAGTCCAGCCTTTCTGCAACGCCATGAACAGAAAGCTCTGCGAGACGGAGGTTTACATAAACTTCGGGGCATGCAGGGCCATCGGGTCTCTGACCTATTCCATAATGTGCTTCTTCCTGGGGTCTCTGGTGGAGAAATTCGGAGTTAACGTTTTGCCTGTGACCGGGGAAGTGGTGCTCATACTCTTTATGACTACCATCGTCATAGTGGCAAAGTCTTTCCGAAAGGCTATGGCAGAGAAGTCCGAGGGGACAAAATCTGAAGATGCCAGTCCTTCAAAACCCTCCGGGACGAAGGCTGCGGCCGCAGATGAGGAAGAGATAAACTTGCCTATGTTTGTCAGGAGAAACAAGATGTTCATGATTCTCTGCCTGGGCGTTCTGGGGCTTTACTACACCAACTCGGTGCTTAACACCTATATGGCCCAGATAGCGGAAAACGTGGGAGGAGATAACGGCGACATCGGAAGGATTTTCTCCGTGCTGGCACTTATGGAAATTCCGACCATGATGCTCTTCGACAGGATAAACAGGAAATTCAAGACGAGAACGCTGATGAAGTTTTCAGCAGTGGCATTCGTGTTCTGGATACTCGTATGCTACATGGCGGAAAATGTGACGACCCTCATCCTGGCTCAGTTCATTCAGCCGTTTTCCTTTGCATTGTTCCTGCCTTCCATAGTCAGGTTCATAGATGATATAATGAGCAGAGGAGAAGCGGTAAAGGGTCAGACCATGTTTACGACGACGACTACTCTGGCGGCAGTCTTTGCAAGCCTTATAGGAGGCGTGATACTGGATGCCGCAGGTCCGAAGATGCTTACCCTTACGGCAGCCTGCGTGACGGCTGTGGGAGCAGTAATCGTCGTTCTGTCAGCGGACAGGGTTAAGAGCCATAAACAGGAGAAGCGCATATGAAGGTGAATCTGCACACACACACCGTGTTTTGTGACGGTGAAAATACGGCGGAAGAGATGGTGCTTTCAGCCATAGATAAAGGCTTTGATGTGCTGGGATTTTCAGGTCACAGCTATACAGCCTTTGATGAGAGCTACTGCATGAGCAGAGAAGGCACCTGCGCGTACAGGACGGAAATCGCAAGGCTTAAGGAAAAGTACGCAGACAGAATAGAAATACTCTGCGGAATAGAGCAGGACATATATTCGGGAATGAGGGAGCCGGGCTACGACTACGCCATAGGCTCGGTTCACGCAGTGAGAAAGGAAACTCCGGAAGGGTTGAAATACCTTTACGTGGACTGGAGCGCAGAGGAAACGGCAAAAGCTGTGGACGGCGTTTACGGCGGCGACGCCCTTGCCTTTGCCGAGGACTATTTCGCCGAGGTGAGCAGGGTTTATGACGTTACAGGCTGCGATATAATAGGGCACTTTGACCTCATAACAAAGTTTAACGAACGAGAGCCAATCTTTGACACGAAAGCCCCCAGATACGAGGCGGCGGTGGACAGAGCCCTTGGGGTTCTCCTGAAGAAACCGGTGATATTTGAGATAAACACGGGAGCCATATCG
>CASFAX010000062.1 GCA_949292945.1 uncultured Bacillota bacterium
TATATTATGCTGCGGCAGCATAAAAACAGCCCAGCAGTGCTAAACCGCAGAGTCGAATTCAACTTATTTAAAACCGTCCACCCTAAAGGGAGCATACCAGCATCGGTGCAGCCCATTTTGGCGTAGAAGGCCTGACTTTCCACTGCCGAGTGAGAGGATATGTAAAGGTAGCCGGCTCCGTGACCCTTTGCCCAGTCTTTGGCCTTCTCAAAGAGAACTTTTCCTATTCCTGCCCTGCGTAAATCCTCGGAAACGTGTATCTCGGAAAGGTCCATGTACTTTTTGTCCCCGCCGAAAAGCACGGGGCTTACAGATATGAAGCCTTTGAGGACTCCGCCGGAGAAGGCTCCGAAGACCAGTCCGCCCCGGGCCGAATTTTCCTTAAGGTGGAAAATCAGCTTTTCGTAATCGGTTTCGCTCCAGTCGTCGGTGAAGGGGTCGTCCACGATGACCCATCCGCCGCCTGACTTTCGCCTACATTTTACAACTTCCTGATGTCTTATGAAGCCGGAAAACAGCCGGCGGTCTATTTCACAGGCGCTTAATTCTCTGTAATCAATGGTATTACTGCAATCAATAGCAGTACCGCAATCCATCATATCTCTGTACTCTGTCATCCTGTCCACCCCCATGATTAAAGAAAACGGACCGGAGCGCAGCCATTACAGCAGCGACCCGGCCCGGCAGCTTATAAAGCGTCTGAACTTTATTTCACGTTCTTATTTTGCGCCCTTATTTCATATCCTTAAGAAATGCCGTGTAGCCTTTGTATGCTTCGTATATGTCGGCTTTGCTCGCAATTTCCCAAGGTGCGTGCATGTTCATTACGGCGATGCCGCTGTCGATTACGTTCATGCCGTAGTTTGCGAGGATGTAGGCGATGGTTCCGCCGCCTCCGATGTCAACCTTGCCGAGTTCCGCGGTCTGGAAAGCGACGTCTGCGTCGTCCATGATCTTTCTGAGCGCTGCGATATATTCGGCATTGGCGTCGTTGGAGCCTGATTTTCCGCGGGCGCCTGTGAACTTGTTGAATACCATGCCGCGTCCGAAGTACGCCGTGTTTTTCCTCTCGAATGCGCTCTCGTAAGCAGGGTCAAAGGCTGCGCTTACGTCTGAGGACAGCATTGCGGAGTTTCTGAGGCATCGTCTTAAGGAAAGTTCGCTGTAGCAGTCTGCCAGATTCATAAGCTCTGCGACGGTGTTTTCAAAGAATCTGGATTCCATTCCCGTAGCGCCGACGCTTCCGATTTCCTCCTTGTCTACGAGAAGGCAGATGGCTGTGCGCTCAGGAGTTCCCTCGAAATCCAGCATGGCTTTGAGGGAAGTGTACGCACAGATTCTGTCGTCGTGGCCGTATCCGATTATCATGCTTCTGTCGATACCGCAGTCTCTTGCCTTTCCGGCAGGGACAACTTCGATTTCAGCAGAAAGGAAATCCTCTTCTTCTATGCCGTAAGATTCTTTGAGGATGTTCATTACGCCTTTTGCAACGGCGTCCTTTTCCTCGTCACATACAGGAATGCTTCCCATGAGAACGTCAAGGTTTTCGCCTTCAACTACCTTACCTGCTTTCTTTTCCATCTGCTCGCTGGCAAGGTGAATGAGAAGGTCGGTTACGCAGAATACAGGGTCGCCTTCATTTTCGCCGATGTTGACCTTAACTACGGTTCCGTCCTTCTTTGCAATTACGCCGTGAAGAGCCAGAGGCAGGGTAACCCACTGATACTTCTTGATACCGCCGTAGTAATGGGTGTCCAGGTATGCAAGTTCGGTGTTCTCGTAGAGAGGGTTCTGCTTTATGTCAAGTCTCGGAGAGTCGATGTGGGATCCCAGGATGTTGAGGCCTTTTTCCATAGGCTGGCTTCCGATTATGGCAAGCATAAGAGACTTGCCCATGTTGTCTGCGTACACTCTGTCTCCTGCCCTGAGTTCGCCTTTTTCCATGGCTTCTTCCAGGTTGACAAAGCCTGCAGCCTTTGCTGCGTCTACGGAAATAACCGTGCACTCCCGCTCCGTTTTTCCTTCTGAAATGTATTCTTTATAGCTTTCACAGAGTGCGTCAAGAGCCTGTCTCTGGTCAGCGGTGTAGGTTTTCCATGCGTTTTTTCTTTCCATGATAAAATTCCTCCCGAATTAAAATTTTCACACTGCTACTATTATACTCACAGCGGCACGACTTTTCCACTACCAAAGACGAATTTTTTATAGTAGAATATGGTGGAAGAAAGGAGATTTGAATTATGAATAAAGCATATGAAAAACTCGTTCGCTGCGAGAAGATTATAAGGGAAAAGACTGATTTTGAGCCTCAGGTGGCACTGGTTCTTGGCTCCGGCCTGGGCGGATACGCTGCCAACATGGATGTAAGGTGTGAAGTGCCGTACAGCGAAATCGAAGGCTTTCCGGTATCCACGGTTCCGGGCCACGACGGACGGTTCCTCTTCGGCTACGTCAAAGGAGTGCCAGTAGTCGCAATGAAGGGAAGAATTCACTACTACGAAGGCTACGACATGACGGACATCGTCCTTCCTATAAGGCTCATGGGAATGCTGGGTGCAAAGACTCTCGTTCTGACAAATGCCGCAGGTGGAATAAACTTGGATTTCACCCCGGGAGACCTGATGATCATAAAAGACCACATTTCGGCCTTTGTTCCGAGCCCCCTGAGAGGCGAAAACTTTGACGAGCTGGGGCCGAGATTTCCGGACATGAGCAAAATCTACGACAGAGAGCTGATGGAATATCTGAGAGAATCGGCGAAGGAAAACGGTTTCGAGATGAAGGAAGGCGTATATCTTCAATTTCAGGGGCCGAACTTTGAGACGCCGACGGAAATTAAGATGTTCAGAGGTCTCGGGGCGGATGCCGTTGGAATGAGCACGGTGTGCGAGGCCATAGCCGCGAGACACATGGGGCTTCGAATTGCTGCTGTTTCCTGCATAACAAATATGGCTGCGGGAATTTTAGACCAGCCGCTTTCTCACGAGGAGGTTCAGGAGACGGCGGACAAAGTTGCCGATAAGTTTGAAAAGCTCATAACCGGCCTTATTTCAAGAATCGGAAAAGAAAACTAAGAAGCAGAATGAGAACGACGCTTAATATAGTGAGAGGACTGCTCCTCGCTGTGCTCATAGTCTCCGTTTCCGTGACTGCGGTTCTGGCATTCAGGCCCCTTTATTACTCCGCCATAGACAGATACGGAATCGAAGAGGCGAGCGGCATGGAAAGAGATGAAATCATAGAAAACTACGACGCCCTCATAGACTACAATATGCTCTGGGGACCTGACGAGCTGGAGTTTCCGACGCTTCCATCATCAGAAGAAGGGCTCATCCATTTTGCAGAGGTGAAGAACATTTTCACAGGCCTTCAGCGGGCCGCTATTGCGTCGGCAGTGCTGCTGGCTCTGACTCTCATCGCTGAACTCTTTGCCGGAAGGAAGACGAGGAGGGTTCTGACGGCCGGAAGAAAGTACGGCTGGCTTAAGTACGGGGCCATTCTGGCGTGCGTCCTTCCCGCCGTAGTTTTGACTTCCGCAGCCCTATGGTGGGACAGGGTGTTCGTAATATTTCACGAAATAGTCTTCGACAACGACTACTGGATATTCGATGCGGACAGTGACCCCGTCATAACCATGCTGCCGGACGGATTCTTTTTCATGTGTGCCATGGCCATAGGAGCTCTCATACTTATATTGAGCGGCGGGGCATGCATCGTTTACAGAAAGCTGAGGAGAAAAGAAAATGCTCATTAAAGGCGCGCGGGTAATAGATCCGGCAAACGGCAAAGACGAAATTTCCGATATTCGGATTAAAGACGGAGTGATTAAAGAAACCGGAATGGGCCTTGAGGCGGAAACGGACGAAGATGTGGTCGACGCTTCGGGACTGGTTGCAGCTCCGGGATTTATCGACGGTCACTGCCACTTCAGAGACCCGGGCTTTGAATATAAGGAAGATATCTTCACCGGTGCTGCCGCCGCGGCAAAGGGAGGCTTCACTTCCGTAATATGCCTTGCCAACACAAATCCGCCTGTGGATAACGTGGATACTTTAAACTACGTTCTGGAGAAGGGACGAAAAACGGGAATTAACGTGTATTCCGCAGCTTCCATTTCAAAGGGAATGAAAGGGGAGGGACTTGCTGACCTGGACTCCCTTAAAAAGGCCGGAGCCGCAGTCTTCACAGACGACGGAAAACCTCTGGCAAGCGCTGCATTAACGGAAAAGGCCATGAAATGGGCGGCTGAAAACGGGGCGGTTTTAAGCTTTCACGAGGAAGATCCTGACCTTGTGGGAGTTGCCGGAGTAAACGACGGCAAAGTGAGCAGAGCTTTGGGCTTTACAAAAGGCGCCGAAGCTTCGGCAGAAGACTGCCTGGTGGCAAGGGACTGCGCCCTTGCCTTAAGAACAGGCGCAAGAATCTGCATCCAGCACATAAGCTCAGGCGTAAGCGCAGAGCTTGTAAGACATGCAAAGTCCATGGGCGCAGATGTTTGGGCTGAAGCGACGCCCCATCACTTTTCCATGACGGAGGATGACGTTCTGAAATACGGAAGCCTTGCAAAGATGAACCCGCCTCTCAGGACGGAATCAGACAGACAGGCCATAATAGAGGCCATAGCAGATGGAACCATAGGGGTAATCGCAACGGATCATGCTCCCCACTCGGAAGAGGAAAAAGCCAGGGAATTTAAGGACGCTCCCAGCGGAATAATCGGCCTTGAAACCTCCTTTGCCGTAGGGTATACCTATCTGGTTAAACCGGGATACCTTACCCTTTCAAAGCTCATCGAAAGGATGACGGCAGGCCCGGCAGAGCTTTACGGCTTCGATGCAGGAACCCTGTCGGTGGGAGCTCCCGCAGATGTAGTCCTCCTTGATATGGAGGAAGAATGGGTAGTGACAGACGACTTTGCATCAAAAAGCAAAAATTCACCCTACCCAGGTCAGAAGCTGACCGGCAGGGTGAAGATGACCATATGCGGTGGGAAAAAGGTCTACTTGGATTTGTAAAACGCGCAGGTTCCAATGTCGTTTATGCCGCAGGCTTTGATGGAGCGGCCGGTATTTAAGACAGCCTGAACCATGTCATCAAGGGATACCAGCGAATCTATTCCGGAGACTGCCGCGTTTGCGCAGACGAATGCCGTAGGGACGGCCGTCATGTTTCTTATGAAGCATGGAGTCTGGACAAAGCCGCTCGCAGGATCGCATATGAGACCCATAAGGCTCTGGATGCCGAGGGCTGCGGCGCGCTCAGCGGTTTTAACATCTGTGCTTAGCACCGACGCAAGACCGCCTGCCGCCATGCTTACGGCAACGCCAATTTCCGCCTGACAGCCGAGGGCTCCCGTGTAGTGAGTCGGATAATAGAAAACACCTATGAGCCCTGCGGCAAGCAGGGCTTTTATGCATGTATCATGGTTCCAGCCCATTGAATCTGCGGCTGATTTAATGGCGGTCGGAATCACGCCGGAAGAGCCGCCTGTAGGCATGCATACTATGCAGCCGTGGGAATTTGAATACTCCATGACGGAAAGGGCGTATGGACTGCCAAAGTCTGCCGCTCCGAGGGGGATGAGGCTCCCGCCGGTAAAATCTTTCTTAACCTTCGCCGCTTTTGGGGAAGTAACTCCCGTAAATTTCACTTCAGGAGAAAACCCCGCATCTATGGTGCGGATGGCGTAATCGTACACCGATTCGGCTTTATTCCACACCTCTTCTTCGGTTGTTCCGCAGAGAGCGGCTTCGTATTTTACAGCTGTCTCCCACGGGGAATAGCCTTTTTTTACCGCATAATCCAGCATTTCTTTGCAGTTTCTGAACAGAACTAGCGGGTTTTCCGGTGAAGGACTTTCGTAAACGCATTTTGCCGTGAGAGTTTTTCCGGAAGGAAGGACGACCGTCTCATCTCTTCGCCCGTCAAGCGCCGTTTCGATGCCGTTTACCATGTCTATGATTATGTCGCCGCCTCCAAGGGAAACCGCCCTGATGTGAAGAGCAAACGATGAGCCCGAAAGGGTTATCATGACCATTTCAGACGGCATGGAAGGAATATCGTCGCTGAATTTAAAATCCGTTTCAAGACCTGCGGCACGGGCTTCCTCATACGCACTTTCGAGATCAAAACTCAGCAGGTCTTTTCCCAGGACTCCGGCGATGAAGGCTTTGTCGCTTCCCATGCCGTAAAAGGTGGAGAAAAATCCTCCTCTCGTAGACATGGTTATTTCAAGCCGCTCCGGTTTTTCGCCGAGAAGGTCCGATGCGATTTTCCCTATACGGTACGGGCCGCAGGTGTTGGAACTTGACGGCCCCGGCGTCAGCGGAGCCAGAACGTCGTTAAATATGCTTGCAGATTTTGGTTCAGACATTTTAATCTCCTTGAATTTCAGATAATCATATTATACAGAGGCAAAACCGGATAAGCTATAGTAAAATGTAGATAATAATCTTGTCACAAAACCCCGCCTCCTTCGTTATATATACAGAAGGGCGATGTTTGGAAGGTGCGGACATGGGAAGAAAGAGCGACGATTCATGGGAAAACTTCATAGGGGAGATGTACAGCCGGTACTTTGACAGGCTCATGGTTATCGCGTGCTCTTACACTCACGACAGGACAAAGGCTGAAGATCTGGTGCAGGATGCTTTTCTAAAGGCGATTTTGTCATATCGGCAGGGCGGGAGCTTTCTTTCGTGGGCGTGCCGGGTAATCAGAAATTCCTTTCTAGATAATTACAGGAAGGAAGCCCGGTTTCCGGAGGAGGATATCGATGGGAAAACGGATATTCCCGCTCAGGAGGATTTGCTGGCCGATTACATAAAAGGTGAGGACAGGCGAAGGCTTGCGGCAATGATTTCGGCTCTGCCTATGAAGTACAGGGACGTTATGATTCAGAGCGTATACCTTGAAAAGACCGACGCTGAGCTCGCCAATTTGTACGAAACCAGCGAGGCAAACGTTCGCCAGATGAAGTCGAGGGCAAAGAAGATGCTGGTGGCCATGAAGGAGGAAGAGGATGAAGCAGAAGATAGATGAGGAACTTAAAAAGCTGAATATGGAAGGCGAAACGGAAGGGGCAGAGTCTGAACTAAGAATTGATAAAGATTTTGAAGCGGCAATAGAAAAAGCTGTTAACAGGCG
>CASFAX010000063.1 GCA_949292945.1 uncultured Bacillota bacterium
GATGTTCAGGAAATTGATGGCAGTTACTATGGAATTGCATTTAGAGAGGGTGGTTCTGTAGACCCGGAGTACCCTGATTCTAAATCCACTTTAGCATATATTGCATAAGGAGATGACTTCCCAGACGGACTTACAGGAGGAGTCCTTGCAGGCCTTTCAAGAGACGGTAAAGGAGCGCCGCTTCTTCTTGTAAATGAACATAATACTGAAAAGGCAGCATCATACATTGAAGATGCAGGAGTAAGAACAGTAAAAGCGATAGGAGGAACTGCTGCCATATCCGATGAAACACTTAAGGCAGTAATCTAATCACAAACCCATTCGAGCGGAGGAGAAATCTTCCGCTCTATTATATTGCGGTTATGTAAAATGCCCGTAAAACAGAGCTTAGACCTTAACAAAGTTAAGGTCTAAGTGATAATCCAAGGGGCTTTTACTTAACCGGGACGAAAATCGAGAGTGAAAACGTGGCTTCAGGAGGAAATACGAAGCCTATATTGCCAATTAATGGCAATTATTTCCTTGAAATCAGCTACAAGGCTTACAAAGCACTGGTATAGAGGGCATCAGTTAAGGCTTTTGGCATTCAGAAAGTCGTTTTACCTTAACTTTGTTAAGGCCAGAACCTGGAAATACTGTGGTTTTACTTAACTGCACATTTTGATAAACTCCAGTACTCTGTGACAGTCCGGAAAGCGAGGTGTTTAACCTGTAGGAATCGATGTTCGATGTAAGTTCCCATTTATCGCATCAAAGTCGAACAGTTTTTCGATGTGGAACGAAAATTTACATTCAGAGGTCGAACTTTTTAGTGATTATTCCTTTGCAGACAGCGGATTTTTTCGACCTCGAGAGGATTTTCTGTCTTTGACATCGAAAATGCGTTCGACCTGGTAGTTAAATTATCCATTTCGCATCGAACTCGCTTTCATCAATCACTACCGCGTTCCGTACGCTCCGCTGGCTCACACTGCCGCAAATAAAAAACTTCTTGCAATAATAAAGTCCCTTGACTATAATAAAGAATGTAATTATTACGGCTGGTGCGTTCGGAGGAGGTATCGGCTGAAAGACTTACATTATGGAGGTTTTGAAAAATGACTACTTTTGAGAAAATCAGAGAGATAATCATGGAGCAGCTTTCAGTAGACGAGTCCATGGTTACCATAGACACCAATCTCATGAAGGATCTCGAAGCAGACTCTCTGGATGCTGTGGAGATTATCATGGCTATCGAAGAGGAGTTTGGAATTGAAATCCCTGATGAAGAAGCCGAGAAGTTCCAGACAGTAAACGATCTCGTTAAGTACGTAGACGCGCATGTTGAATAATTCATCCGGCGCGGATCAGATGACTTGATAAACCCGTCAGCCCGTGCTGGCGGGTTTTTGCGAATACGGAAAAGAATTCAAGCTAGAAACCTTTGCCACAGAAAGGACAGAATCAGATTATATGAAGAAAAATACTAAGATTTCAAATGCGGTTATAAAGAGGCTGCCGAGATACCGCAGGTACCTTTATGAGCTGAGAAAGAAGGGCGTAGAGAAGATTTCGTCGAAGGAGTTCAGCAATCTCATAGGATATACCGCATCTCAGATAAGGCAGGATCTGAATAACTTCGGCGGATTCGGACAGCAGGGGTACGGATACAGCGTCGAAGGGCTGTACGAAGAGATAAGTGCCATACTGGGTCTCGACAGGGAGTACAGAATGGTAATACTGGGAGCCGGGAATCTGGGCCAGGCCATAATAAAATACACAAAGGTCCACAAGACCGGATTCAAGGTGTGTGCAGCTTTTGAGGTAAAGCAGTCCCTCATAGGAAAGGAAATAGACGGACTTAAGATATACGACTACGAGGACATAGTGGAGTACGTGGAGAACGAGAACATCGACATAGGAATAATCTGCGTGGACGAGAAGAACGCTCAGGAAGTGGCGGATAAGCTTTCCTTTGCCGGAGTAAAGGGAATATGGAACTTTGCACCTACGGACATAGAGGTACCGCCTCACGTGGCTCTTGAAAACGTTCACCTCTCGGACAGCCTCCACGCGCTGGCATACCACATGAACGATATTCATAAGAAGGAAACTGCGGCTAAAGACGGAAAGTAGGCGGTTTAGGCAGCGGAGACAAAGACGAAACGGGAAGCGGAAAATAAAAAAACAAGGCTGACCTTACGGCACAGCCTCGCCTCACTTTCGCTATTGATGGTTATATTAGCCTTCAACAGGTGCGTCAACAGGACAGGTGCTTGCGCAGGATCCGCAGTCGATGCACTTGTCAGCGTCGATTACATACTGACCGTCACCCTCGGAGATAGCCTCTACAGGACATTCAGCAGCACATGCGCCACAGCTAATGCAGGCATCAGTAATTTTGTAAGCCATTGGTATTTCCTCCTTTAGTCATGTCATTAAAATCCGCTACTATTATAACAGAAGGGCAGAGAGAAGTAAAGATGAAAGTTTACTCCCTGACGGGCAAGAGCGGCACGGGCAAATCGTTTCAGGCGATAAGCCTTTGCAGCGAAAAAGGAATAGAAAGCATAATAGACGACGGACTGTTCATATACAGGGACAGAGTGGAAGCGGGCATTTCTGCAAAGCGTCAGAAGACCATGGTAGGAGCCATAAAAACAGCCCTTTTCACAGACGACGACCACGCAGAATCCGTGAAAAAGCGCATCGCAGAGCTGAATCCGAAAAGCCTTCTCATAATCGGAACGTCGGACAGGATGACCGACAAGATTACGGCAAGGCTCAATCTTCCGCCGGTGTCGGAGCGCATATACATAGAAGACATCACTACGGAAGAGGAGAGGAAGATTGCCGACAGGCAGCGCCACGGCCAGGGAAAACACGTCATCCCGGTTCCGACTCTTCAGCTTAAGAGAGACTTTGCCGGGTATTTCCTGGATCCTATGAGAATTTTCAAGGAGCGAAGCGTTGCCGGAAAGTCGGCTGCGGCGGAAAAGACGGTGGTTCGGCCTACCTTTAGCTACATGGGGGAATTTTTTATCTCGGACACGGTGCTGACGGATATTGCCGTGTGCGTAGGTGAAGAGACAAAAGGTGTAACCGGCGTCAGCAACGTCTACGAAAATACGGAGCCGGACAATCTGACACTGAAAGTTTCCATATCTATAGACCGGCTGTCCCGCATATGGGATGTGGCAGAAAACTTTCAGAGGAAGCTTGCTGAAGTCATAGAGCGGATGACGGCCTTTAACGTGGTAAGGCTCGATGTGGAGATAAAGGAAGTAGTTTAGAGTATGAAAGAATACGTAATAGAAAACGTGAAGGATTTTAATCCTGAGCATATATTCGAATGCGGACAGTGCTTCAGGTGGAACAGGCAGGAGGACGGCTCCTATACGGGAACGGCAATGGGAAAGACTGTAAACCTCAGGATGGAACCGGAAGAGAAGTCGGGCTGCGGAAAAAGGAGCGATGCCGGAAGGGTGATAATAGAAAACGCCGATGAAGCTGATTACGAGAGCATCTGGCGAGATTACCTTGACATGGACAGGGACTACGGCGCTATAAAGGAGGCTCTGGCGGAAAAGGACGAAGTTATGAAAACCGCCATAGAGTCCGGCAGCGGAATAAGGATTTTGAAGCAGGATCTGTGGGAGACCATAGTGTCTTTTATAATTTCCCAGAACAACAACATCCCCAGGATAAAGGGATGCATAGAAAACCTTTCCGCCCTGGCAGGAGAAAGGCTTGAAGATTATAAAGGCGAAGCTGTTTACGCTCTGCCATCTGCCGAAAAGCTGGCATCCATGGAGCCTGAAGATCTGGCGCCTGTACGCCTGGGATACAGGGCTCCGTATCTTGTAAAGACTGCCAGAATGGTGGTGGATGAAGGACTTCCGAAAAACTATGAAGAAGTGTCTGCCCTTTACGGCGCAGGGCCAAAGGTTACCAGCTGCATAACCCTTTTCGGACTTCACGATCTTTCAAGCTTTCCCATCGACGTATGGGTGCGCCGCGTTATGAACGAAATGTACGGTTTTGACGAAAAGGACGTAAAGGGAATGGCAGCCTTTGCGGAAGAGAAGTTCGGCCGCCTCGGAGGAATCGCCCAGCAGTACCTGTTTTATTACATCAGAAGTAAAAAAGGAGAGAAGAAGCAGTGAAATACGATTTTGTTCTGAAAAACTGCCGCCTTATCGACGGAACGGGAAGCCCCTGGAAAAAAGCTGACGTTGGAGTAAAGGACGGAAAAATCGCCTTTGTGGGAAAGGCAGGCGATGAGATTTCTTCGGATGAGATTAAGGACTGCGAAGGCCTTTACCTTGCCCCGGGATTCATAGACATTCACTCCCACAGCGACACCACCATTTTGGATAACCCGACGGCGGACAGCAGAATCCTTCAGGGAGTGACCACGGAGCTGGGCGGAGACTGCGGAATTTCTGCGGCTCCCGTAAGCCACATTTCGGAGAGGCGAAAGCTGGTGAAGGACTACGTCGGGGATCTTGACTACACCTGGAACACGGTAGGCGAATTTCTCGACACGGTGGAAAAGGCTCATCCGTCGGTGAACTTTGCAACGGCGGTAGGCCACGGAACCATCAGGATAGAGGCCATGGGCTTTGACGACAGGGAACCTACCGAGGATGAAATGGAAGAGATGAAGAACATCCTGAGGAAAGCTCTGGAGGACGGGGCGTTCTGCCTGTCCAGCGGTCTCATCTATCCTCCGGGAGTGTTCTCAAAGACTGATGAAATGGCGGAGCTTTGCACGGTCTTAAAGGAGTACGGAGCCTTTTACGAGACTCATATGAGAAACGAAGGCAACAAGGTGGTAGAAGCTGTTGCAGAGGCCATTGACGTGGCAAAAAGGGCGGGAATCCCCCTTCAGATATGCCATCACAAGGTTTTGCAGGAGCAGAACTGGGGCAAGTGCCGCATAACCACCGAGATGATAGAAAAGGCTAGAGAAGAGGGCATAGACGTTCAGTGCGACCAGTATCCTTACAGAGCCTCCGCTACATCCCTTGATTCCAACGCGCCAAACTGGACTTTTGATGGAGGAGTGGAGGCCCTTCTTAAGAGGCTTAAGGACCCTGAGACGAGACAGCGCATAAATGCCGAGGCCGAGGAAAGCCACAGGGGCAGGTGGGACAAAATCTTCGTTTCCAGCACTGCCAGCAGGGAATACGCCTGGACTGTGGGAAAGAACATAGCGGAAATAGCGGAAATCAGGGGAGTGAGCTGTGCCGATGCATGTTTTGATATAATAGTTGATTCGGAGGACCGGGCAGGAGAGATAAACTACGGAATGTGTGAAGAGGACATCGAGTACATAATGAAGAAGCCGTACGTCATGACAGGTTCTGACGGCCAGTCCCTCAGCCTGGACTTTGACGGAATACCTCACCCCAGAAACTACGGAACCTTCCCGAGAGTCATATCCCATTACGCCAGGGACAGAAAGCTATTTACCGTGGAAGAGGCCGTGAAGAAGATGACAGCCATGCCGGCGTCAAGGCTCGGACTTAAGGACAGGGGCCTGATAAAGGAGGGCTTCAGGGCGGATCTGGTGCTCTTTGACCTTGAGGAGCTGGAGGACACACCGACCTTTGAAAAACCGAAAGCGGCGTGCAGGGGAATAAAGCAGGTATACGTAAACGGAGTTCTCACAGCCAAGGACGGCGTTCATACGGGAGCACGGGCAGGAGAGGTTCTGAGGAGGAATATAAATGCTTGATGATATAATCAGAGAAATATCGGAAATAGAGGGACATACCGGATTCTACTACAGGAACCTTGCCACGGGGGAGACGGCTTCCTACCACGAAAATGACAGCTTTTTCGCAGCCAGCGTCGTAAAGCTTCCTCTCTTCATGTCGGCCCTTCTTCTCGAATCAAAAGGTGAAATTTCCTTAAAGGACAGAATCACCATAACGGATGCGCAAAAGGTGCCCGGCTGCGGAGCCGTAAAGGAGATGACGGGGGATGTGACCGTGGATCTGGCGTCCCTTTGCCGCCTGATGATAGTGATAAGCGATAACACGGCGACAAATGCGGTGTTCAGATACATAGGAAAGGACAGGGTTCGCCGTTGCTTTAACGAACTTGGCTTTGAAGGGACACAGATGAACAGGGAGCTCTACGACTTTGAGAGCGAGGAGAAGGGCATAAACAACTTCATCGTTCCCGGAGAGCTGGGACATGCCCTTGAAAGGCTGTACATGGGCGAAATTATAAGCCCTGAGGCATCAAAAGAGATTATCGACGTGATGAAAAGGCAGCAGATAGAGCATAAGCTGAGAGGGCGCATTACGGACGACGTTGCCATAGCCCACAAAACCGGCGAGGAGGACGGCACCACCCACGACGTGGGAATAGTGTACTGCCGGAATCCTTTCGTGATCTGCTTTGCCTCCAACCAGGTATACGTGCCTGAATTTGAGGACTTCATAAGGAGGACTGCGGAGAAGATTTACAACGCATCGAAATAGGTTACGGGAAAGGGCGCAGGGCGCGGCGTGAGCGTTCAGGGCGGAGCACTTCCGCATTTAATACGGAGTACGCGGATATGGAGTACGCGCGGGCCTGATTAAGATCCCGCTCTCTGCACCCTCTGGAAATACCCCGTTCCGAAGACCTTTCAGGAGGCCCTTTCAGAAGCCATCACGGAGGGCTTTACGGAGGCCTTCAACGAGGCCTTGCGGAAGTTCGGCGAAAAAAACAAAAAACACGCGGATTTATATCTTGACAATGATGTATATCTATGATAAATTAATAGAGCTGAGTTACTGTTGAGGGTTGAAAACGAAATAAAAAAAGTTTTAAAAACCTCTTGACACTGACTGGCAGACATGATAAACTGTTATGGCGTGTCAACGTGACACGATGGGCACATGGGCGTTTAGCTCAGCTGGGAGAGCATCTGCCTTACAAGCAGAGGGTCATAGGTTCGAGCCCTATAACGCCCACCATTATTCAGTCGCGGCCTGGTAGTTCAGT
>CASFAX010000064.1 GCA_949292945.1 uncultured Bacillota bacterium
CGCCTAAACATCGAAAAAGTGTTCGATGTAAGTGGCGCATTACCGGTCTCACATCGAACACCCATTGAACATTCGACGAAGAATCATCGAACACCTGCTGAAACTAACGTATTTCTGCTTTCTACTCGAACTCTATCGTTCCTGGCGGTTTTCCCGTGCAGTCGTAGAATACCCTGTTCACGTGGTCCACTTCGTTTACGATGCGGCTTGTAACCGTCTCCAGAACGTCCCACGGCAGGTGCGCAGATTCTGCGGTCATAAAGTCGGAAGTGGTTACGGCGCGAAGGGCTACTGCATAATCGTAGGTTCTGAAATCGCCCATTACTCCTACAGAACGCATGTTGGTGAGGGCTGCAAAATACTGGCTTATCTCCTTGTCGAGGCCAGCCTTTGCTATCTCCTCGCGGTAGATGGCGTCGGCGTCCTGAACGATTTTCACCTTCTCCGCGGTGACCTCGCCTACTATCCTGACTCCAAGGCCCGGTCCCGGGAACGGCTGACGGAACACCAGATATTCGGGGATTCCAAGCTCCAGCCCCGCCTTTCTCACCTCGTCCTTAAACAGCATTCTGAGGGGCTCTATTATCTCCTTGAATTCCACGTGATCCGGGAGTCCCCCCACGTTGTGGTGAGACTTTATGACTGCGGATTTTCCCAGGCCGCTTTCTATGACGTCCGGATATATGGTTCCCTGGACGAGGAAGTCCACGGCTCCGATTTTCTTCGCTTCTTCCTCAAAGACCCTGATGAACTCCTCGCCGATTATCTTGCGCTTTTTTTCAGGTTCCGTAACCCCTGCCAGTCTATCGTAAAATCTCTGCTGAGCGTTTACCCTGATGAAGTTAAGGTCGTAATCTCCTTCCGGCCCGAAAACTGCTTCAACCTCATCTCCTTCGTTTTTTCTGAGAAGTCCGTGGTCCACAAAGACGCATGTAAGCTGCTTTCCTACAGCTTTTGACATGAGAACTGCGGCAACAGAGGAATCGACTCCCCCGGAAAGACCGCAGAGCACCTTTCCGTCTCCCACCTGCCTGCGAATGTTCTCTATTGTCTCCTCAACGAAGGAATCCATCTTCCAGTCGCCGCTGCATCCGCACGGTCCGTAGACAAAGTTTGAGAGCATCTTAAACCCTTCCTCCGAGTGGGTAACCTCCGGGTGAAACTGAACGGCATAAAGCCCCGCCTCGCGGTTTTCCATGGCTGCTACCGGGCATACAGGCGTGTGAGCCGTCCTGACAAAGCCTTCAGGCATGTTCTCTATATAATCCGTATGGCTCATCCACGCGATGGTTCTGTCGCTTACACCTTTGAAAATTCCGTCTTTGTCGTCTATGTCAACTTCCGTCTTTCCGTATTCGCTTACAGGGGCTGTGCTCACTTTGCCCCCTAAAGTGTACGCCATCAGCTGAGCGCCGTAGCATATTCCAAGGACAGGAATTCCCATCTCAAAGAGTTCCCGGGTCGTATGAGGAGACGCCGGGTCGTACACGCTGTTAGGGCCTCCGGTGAGTATGATTCCCCTGGGATTTTTAGCCTTAAGCTCTTCCACAGTCATGGTGTACGGATGGACTTCGCAGTAAACGCCGGCCTCCCTCACCCGCCTTGCTATGAGCTGGTTATACTGTCCCCCGAAATCCAGCACTATTATAAGTTCTTTATCCATTAAAATATCTCCTGCTATCTCATTACATTCTGGCTCGTATCGCGCAGAATTACGTCGTGGGCTCCGCCTTCAACTATGGAAGTTGCGGAAACCAGGGTAAGTTTCGCCTTCTCCTGAAGCTCGCGGATCGAAAGAGCTCCGCAGTTGCACATGGTCGACTTGACCTTTGTCAGGGAAAGGTTTACGTTGTCGTGAAGCGGTCCCGCATAAGGAACGTAAGAATCCACGCCCTCCTCAAACTTCATTCTCGGGTCGCCTCCCAGGTCGTAGCGCTGCCAGTTCCTCGCCCGGCTTGAGCCCTCGCCCCAGTACTCCTTCACGTAGTTGCCGTTTACGTTGAGCTTGTTTGTAGGGGATTCATCAAAGCGTGCAAAATACCTTCCCAGCATTATGAAGTCCGCTCCCATTGCAAGAGCCAGCGTCATGTGATAGTCGTAGACTATTCCGCCGTCAGAACAGATAGGAATGTATATTCCCGTTTCCTTGTAGTATTCGTCTCTGGCTGCGGCAACCTCTATGACAGCCGATGCCTGTCCGCGGCCTATGCCCTTCTGCTCTCTGGTGATGCAGATGGATCCTCCGCCTATGCCGATCTTGACAAAGTCTGCGCCTGCCTCTGCAAGGAATCTGAAGCCTTCCGCGTCCACTACGTTTCCTGCGCCTATTTTAACGTCGTCGCCGTAGCGCTCCCTTACCCACTCGAGAGTGTCCTTCTGCCACTCGGAATATCCTTCGGAGGAGTCTATGCAGAGAATGTCGGCTCCTGCCTCCACCAGTGCAGGAATTCTCTCCTCGTAGTCCCTGGTGTTTACGCCTGCTCCCACCACGTATCTCTTATGGGAATCGAGAAGCTCGTTAGGGTTGGACTTGTGGTTGTCGTAGTCCTTTCTGAAGACAAAGTGTGTAAGTCTCTGGTTGTCATCTATAATAGGAAGAGCGTTGAGTTTGTTATCCCAGAGAACATCGTTAGCCTCGCTGAGAGTGCAGCCGTCTTTTGCATAGATGAGCTTTTCAAAAGGGGTCATGAATTCGCTTATTTTAGTATCCGGAGACATACGGCTTACTCTGTAGTCGCGGCTCGTAACGAGACCTACTATCTTTCCTTCAGCCGTTCCGTCCTCGGTTATGGCTATGGTGGAGTGGCCTCTCTTAGCCTTAAGCTCCAGTACATCCGCCAGAGTCTGATCCGGCCTCAAATTGCTGTCGCTCTTTACGAATCCGGCTTTATACGCCTTTACCTTCTTTATCATGTTTGCCTGATTCTCGATGGTCTGAGAGCCGAAAATAAAAGAAATTCCACCCTCCTTTGCAAGCGCCACGGCCATGGTGTCGTTGGATACAGCCTGCATAACTGCGGAAACAAGTGGAATATTAGCTGAAAGCGCAGGTTCTTCGCCTTTCCTGAACTTTACTACAGGTGTCTTAAGGCTTACATTTTCAACTCTGCATTCTTTAGATGTATAACCCGGAACCAGAAGATATTCGTTAAATGTTCTGGACGGTTCGTTGATGTACTGGGCCATTTATTTTCTCCTTCCTGAAATACCGTTAAGAAAAAGGACGGCAATCCCTCTTTACCGTCCTTCGTTTCCAACTATTTTAACCCATTTCCAGTTCATTTTCAAGGGTCGTAGCCGCTTATTTTGCTGCGGATAAAAATTATTTTCTTTCCCCTTTTCCGCTTCGATTTATCGCTTTACTGCGTTATAACGAATTGAACTGACTTCTATTTGGAAAGATTGTCAATGGCATACTGAGCTTCTTCTACCGTAAATTTCTCCCCATATTCCGAAATCAACTGGTCATATATTGCATCCGGAGACATGCTCATAGTTTCCTGATATGATTCAGCCTTAGCAAGAGCATTAGCGTTATAATCTGCCTTAAGGTTATCTACAGCATACTGTGCCTCTTCAGCTGTAAACTGCTCTCCATATTCCGAAATCAGCTGGTCATATATACCCGCTTTTGACATATGCATGGTGTCACTGTAACTTTCAGCCGCCTTCAATGCATTTTCATTCCAGTCAGCCTTCAGATTATCTATTGCATACTGTGCCGCTTCTTCAGAAAACTGTTCCCCGTATTCCGAAACCAACTGGTCGTATATACCCGCTTTTGACATATGCATCATATCACTGTAGCTTTCAGCTTTCTTTAAAGCTGATGTGTATTCCGCAGGAACGTCTGATTCCTGCTCGCCGGCAGTCTCTTCATTAACGATTTTATCACCACCGTCACTTGCAGCTTTACTGTTTTCGGAATCCGTACCTCCCGGTAATGCTACTGCGGCAACAATCACTACGATTATAAGCCAGAACCACCATCTCTTGAACACGCTCTTCTTTGTCTTAACTGCATCGCTGTTTTTCATCTCTTCTCTCCTCACTGTCTTTAGTTAAGTTCTCTCTAGGCATCATTATACCCCCCTATGTATGTCGTCAAGGGGTTATCGTTCTGTTTTATTGTAACCGCTTATCATATTCAAACGTTGTGCTGCCAGCACGATTTTGGCTCGTCCTTTACTTCTTCGGATAAATACCTCCTCTACACCTCCAGTGGCTCTATCCCCTGCTCCTCCAGCATCATGTTCATCTTCGTAACCGAGCAGCAACCTTTGTTTATGATGACGGCAATCTTCACGTCTCGGACGTTCCTCGGATAAAGAGGAGCCTTTCCCGCAAGCGCAAGAGCTCGCTGCGTCTCTGCGTAATCAAGGCCCAGCCCTACGGCTATGGCTATTACCTTATCCCGTGAAGGATTTTTCCTGTCGCCGTTTAGTATATTGTAAAAATAATTTCTGCTTATGCCGCTGGCGTCCCTCACTTCCGCCGTAGTCAAGCCCTTTTCAGCCATCTTCCCGCTTATGTAGGCTGTAAATCCGCACCGGGCGGCGTGCTCTTCTATAAACCTATCCGCCTCCTTGCAGTCCCTGATTTCCTCCAGGACTTTCGAAAGGCTTCTCGTCGTATCCCTTTCCATACTTTAACTACCTCCTCTTTCATGGTACAATATTAACATATTAAACGCAAGGAGAAGCCCATGAGCCCCGAAAACGAACTGGAGCTGTCATTCTACAGGGAGCTTAGCCCGCTGGATAAAAAGAATAAGATTTTTCTGGTTCAGGACATACGCACGGGTCTCGTCTTCGTGAAAAAGGTTCTGACAAAAGCTGATGTTTCCGTGTACGAGTCTCTGTCAAAAGCTGCGGTTTCCGGCATTCCCCGCATAAAAGCAGTAATACGTGACGATGACACATCTATCGTTATAGAGGAATACATCGGCGGCAGGAACCTTCGGGAAATTTTGAAGGAACACAAGTTTACCGAGGATGAAGCAGCCGGTGTAGCGTGCAGCCTTTGTAAAATCCTAAGCCGCCTTCACAGCATGAATCCTCCCGTAATTCACAGGGATATTAAGCCTTCCAACGTTCTGATTGCCGGCGACGGAAAGCCCTGGCTAATCGACTTTGATGCGGCAAAGAGGTTTTACCCGGGCAAATCCAGAGACACAGAGCTCATAGGCACAGCAGGATACGCCGCTCCGGAGCAGTACGGATTCAGAAGTTCCGGCCCGGAAACCGATATATACGGTCTCGGCGTCCTGCTGAATGAAATGCTAACGGGAAAGCTTCCGGTAGAGGAGATATCTGACGGTCCCCTTAAATCCGTAATAGAAAAAGCTACTGCAATGGACCCGGACCTTCGCTATAAATCGGCTGGCGAAATGCTGAAAGCTGTGGAAAGCGCCGTGAGACCAAAAAGCTGCGCTGCAAAACCTGAAAAAACCGCCGCCGAGCCTAGAGAAGTCATCATAAAATCCAAAAGACCTGACAGCAGCGGAAGAAAATATCCTCTCCCCGGCCTTGACAGTGACAGACTTTCAGTTAAAATCGCATCAGCTGTAGGATACGTTTTTCTGGCCACAGCCCTGCTCTCCACCGAAATTGAAAGCGACGGCGTGGTATTAACCGGCTCAAGGCTTTGGCTTAACCGCATCTGCATGGTTCTGGCGGTCTTCGGCGTCATAACGTATCTTAACAACTGGAAAGGCATAAAAAACCGCTTCCCAACAGCTGTCACCGGAAAGCGCGGCAAAGGCTCCGCATTCTTAGGAGCCGCCCTGATTTTTGCCGTTCCCGTCCTCATCTGCGTGATTATAGAAAGGATTGTTTACATATGAGAGACATAATACTGGCCTCATCTTCGCCGAGGCGCATAGAGATGATGAAGTCCCGCGGTTTTAACCCAATAGTAAAGCCCGCCGATGTGGACGAAACCCTTCCAAAAGGCATGTCCATGAAAGATGCGGTGATGTTTCTGGCCCTCAAGAAAGCCCTTGCCGTCGAAACTTCATACCTTAAGGAAAACGGAACGCCTGAAGCTGACGATGCTCCTCTCATAATTGCCGCCGACACCGTTGTCTATAAGGAAGGCTTTGGAATAATGGGAAAGCCCACAGGTAGAGACGACGCCCGCCGCATGATTAGGGCTCTGAGCGGAACGTCTCATCAGGTAGCCACGGGAACCGCTCTTCTCGTCGCAGGCCAGCCCCTGCGCAGAGTTCTCTTTGACGTAACCGAAGTCTTTGTCAGAGCCATGACAGACATGGAAATCGAAGAATACCTTGATACCGACGAGCCTTACGACAAAGCCGGAGCTTACGCCATCCAGGGTATATTCGGAAAGTATATAGAAAAATACGAAGGGGATTTCAACACTGTAGTGGGATTTCCCATAGACCATATTCTCAAAGAAATAAAGGAGCTTTAAATGGGCAGAAAAATTGCGGGAACCGTTGAATACAGTTTCCTAAGAAAGGCGGTGAGTAGATGGCGGGAAAAAGTAAGTACACCTTTGACAGTAAAATCCATGTGTACAGGGCAACCAGGCGAATGACGCAGCAGGAACTTGCCGATTTAGTCGGTGTGTCCCGCCAGACCATCATGCAGCTTGAAAGGAACCGTTACAATCCTTCTATGCTTTT
>CASFAX010000065.1 GCA_949292945.1 uncultured Bacillota bacterium
CCCCCGATTCGTCGCCGCAGCCTTTACCTTACGGCTGCCTCTGTATTTTTCCGCAGTCTCTGTGCCGCGGATTTTATATCTTCTTTAGCGTAAAGGGCGCTTATGACGGCGATTCCGCATATGCCGCTTTTCGAAAGCTCTGTTACGTTCTCCTCCGTTATTCCTCCGATGGCGATAACCGGAATTTTTACCGCAGAGCAGATGGCTTTCAAAGTATCGTAGGAAACCTCCGCAGCGTCATCCTTTGAGCCGGTTGGAAATACGGCCCCTACGCCCAGGTAGTCGGCTCCGTGCTTTTCCGCAGTGACGGCCTGCTCAACCGTCTGAGCCGAAACGCCGAGGATTTTGTCCTCGCCGATAATCCTTCTCACGTCCAGAGCCTCCATGTCACTCTGACCTACGTGAACTCCGTCCGCATCGAGCTTTGCGGCAAGCTTCACGTTGTCGTTTATGACAAAAGGCACGCCCCTTTTCCTGCACAGCTCCTTCAGTTCTCTTCCTTCTCTTTCGAAATTCTCCTCGTCCAGATCCTTTTCCCTGAGCTGCACAAAGGTGACTCCCCCGTCTATGGCTTCTTCCGTTCTCGTCACCAGGGTTTCCCCCTCCTTCAGCCATCTTCTGTCGGTTACGGCATAGAGAAGCAGATCTTCCTTATTTAATCTCATACTTTGCGCCTTCTTCCAGCTCTTTCGCCGTCATGTTGTACACGGCGTCGATGATTCTGTTTCTGTAGCTTGAATTTCCTTCGCCTTCCTGCATGCGGGAATATCCGATTTCTCCCGCAAGTCCCATTACGCATACGGCAGCGGCAGCCGCTTCCAGCATGTTGTCAGGGTTTGCGACTATGTATGCGGTCATGATTCCCGAAAGCTGACAGCCCGTTCCGGTAATCTTTCCCATCTCCGGTCTGCCGTTTCTTATCACGTAGCACTTCTCGCCGTCGGTCACAAGGTCGATAGCTCCCGTTACGGCGACTATGCTTTTAGTGTCCTTTGCAAACCTCTTCACAAAGTCGACTGCACTGTCCAGAGTCTCCTCAGTAACGGCGTCTGCCGCATCGGCATCTACACCCTTTGTCGTTCCTGTACCCGCAGCAAGAGTCTTTATCTCGGATATGTTTCCTCTTATTACCGAAGGCCCGATTTCAGACACTATGCGGTTCGCCGTGTTCGTTCTGAGAACGCTGGCTCCCGCTCCTACCGGATCTAAAAGTACCGGATGACCCAGCTCCTTCGCCTTCTTTCCCGCAACGAACATCCCCTCGATGCTTCTCTGATTCAGAGTTCCGATATTGATATTAAGCCCTCCGCATATAGACGTAATGTCCGCAACGTCCTCCGGCTCGTCTGACATAATCGGGCTTCCCCCGCAGGCCAGAATGGCGTTAGCCACATCGTTTACAGTTACGTAGTTTGTGATGTTGTGCACCAGAGGAACCGACTTCCTCACATTTTCAAGACATTTTCCCAGCATGTTAAACCTCCTAAAGTCAAGTGAACGGGGCGAGTAACCGGTGAAAGGTGGCTTTGGCGCCAGTTTTGTAACTTTTTACATCAGCTTTGCGACGTTCCTACGCCAGTTCGATGTAAATCGCCATTTTCCTCGTCAAGGTCGAACGCTTTTTCGATGTATTCTGCGATTTTGATAAAAACATCGAACTTTTTCATTGCCAAGCCAGCTTTTACCTTGCATTTGTTCGATGTCAATGCCGTTTTTCCCCATTCAGGTCGAAAAACCGTTCGACCCAAATGGCACTTTCAAAGGTTGACATCGAACACCTGTAGCCAGCATCAATAATTCAAGCAGCAAACAGCACGCGCGCAAACCGCCGCAGCGGACCTTCGTCTTCCCGGGCCCGATAAATAGAAAACGGATACACCAGCTCAGGCATATCCGCAATTAAACAACTGTTTCTATTTCCCTACGTTGGCATTACCCAAATCAGGTCACGGGTCAAAGCGGTCACGCTTACTCTCAGCCGGATTACACCGGCTCCCCAGTTTTAAGTTCCGTTAACATTATACTCCTTACAAGCGGAAATGCAAGGGGTGATTTTAGAGCTCCGCCGCCAGCTGCTGCACGGTTTTTCCCAGCACCGGATGAACTTTGCCAGGCGCTATTTCAGCAAGGGGCTTAAGGACGAAGTCTCTGTTTTGCATGTCGATATGGGGTACGGTGAGATGTTCTTCAGATATCACTTCATCGTCGTAGAAGATTATATCAACGTCCAGAGTGCGCGGGCCCCAGCGCATGGTGCGGACCCGGCCTGCGGCGTTTTCCGCTTCGTGGGCAAAGTCCAGAAGTTCTTCCGGACTCATCAGGGTGTCCACGGTAAAGCAGGCGTTTAGGAATTCATCCTGATCCGTAACGCCGTAGGGCTCCGTTGCCATGTAGGTCGAGCACTTTAGATTTTTGCAGAGCGGGCTGTCTTTAAAGGCCTTTACCGCTCCGTCAAGGTAAGCTTTTTTGTCGCCCATGTTGGAGCCGATGGCCATGTATGCCCGGTGCCAGAACCTGGTTATTTCAACTGCTGCAAAGTCAACGGGAAGTCCGATGGGCGCCCATGGCTTTTTAAGCTCCACGGTAACTCCGGAAAGAAGTTCGTACTCCCAAAGGAGCATCTCCGCCAGTTTTTCCGCAGCTGCCTCTATGAGCTTATAGGTGTGCTCCTGCATGAATTTTGTCGCCCGGCTGCACACGTCTCCGTAATCGATGGAAGCCTTAAGGTCGTCGGTCTTCCCCGCTCTTCTGGTATCCGTGTAAAGCTTAAGGCTCAGGACGAATTTCTGGCCCAGCGCCGTCTCCTCCGGAAATACCCCGTGGTTTGCGAACACCTGAAGGTTTTCTATTTTTATCGTATCGTATCCTTTCATACAGACCTCTCTTTTAAAATCGCCTCCGCCATCTTCACGGCGCGCAAGTTCTCCTTTACGTCGTGGACTCTGACAAAAGCTGCACCTTTCATAACGCCGATGACAGACGTTGCAATGGTTCCCTCCACTCTGTCGTCTGCCGGAAGGTTCAAAGTGTTCCCAATTACAGATTTTCTGGATGTTGCGAGGAGTACAGGGAAGCCGAGAGCGCAAAGCTCATCCAGTCTTCCTATGGCGGCAAGGTTCTGCTCGTACGTCTTTCCGAAGCCCACGCCAGGATCCAAAATGACGTTTTCATCGGCAACTCCGGCGCGCCGTGCAATTTCAACGCTTTCCATAAGGGTTTCCTTCATTGCATCCATTACGTCGCCGGCAACCGGCTCATCTCTGTTATCCATGAGAACGCACGGAAGCCCTGCCTCTGCCGTAATGCGGGCAACCTCTTCATCGTACCTGAAGCCCCATATGTCGTTTATGAGATCGGCTCCGACCTTTACGGCAGCCTGGGCAACGGCGCTTTTATACGTGTCTATGGAAACGGGAATGTCAAGCTCAGCTTTTATCTTTTCTATTACGGGAACTACCCTCTCTATTTCCTCTTCATCTGAAATCTGAATGTGGCCGGGCCTTGTGGACTCTCCGCCTACGTCGATGATGTCTGCTCCTTCTTCTGCCATTTGGCAGGCTCTGGCAAAAGCTGCCTCCACGGTGTTAAAGCTTCCTCCATCCGAAAACGAATCCGGCGTAACGTTTAAAATTCCCATGATATAGCAGCTTCCGTCAAGGTCAAACCGCCTGTTTCCGATTTTGATGTAATCCATTCTAGTCCCCCCTATACCGTCAAACTCATATTCTTCTTTTCGTCGCTCCAGCTGCATTCCTTTTCCGCAGGGCAAAGGCAGCACATCCGGGATTTCTTGTCCGCCCGGTAAATCAGCCCAGAAAGACCGGCATCGTCTCTCACCGATTTATCTCTGTGCCTTCCGACAGCTGCCGCTATTTCTTCTGCTTCGTCCTCCGAAAAACCCGCTCTCCCTGCGATTTCAAGGGCGATGGCCTGTCCTGCGATTTCATGCGGCGTACCGTTTACATATTCCTCGCCCCGCCCTATGTCGTGAAGGAGAGCAGCTGCATATATTATTTCCTTTTTCTCCGGAATCTTCTTTTCCAGAGCGTCTATGCAGGCGATTCTTGCGACATCGAGAAGGTGGCTTACGCCGTGACCACAGAACTTCCTGTTCCTTTCAAGCCTGACGATTTCCTCCGTTTTCGCCCTCCAGACGGAATCGTTTATTATACGGTTAACTCTTTCCATTTCTCTATCTTCCCAGCATTCTGTAGAAATCGGCCTGCAGCTTTTCATCTTCTGCAAAGACGCCCCGGGTGACAGCAGTTACAGTCTTTGCCCCCGGCTTTCTTATTCCTCTCATGCTCATGCACATGTGCTCGGCCTCTATGAGAACCATCACGCCCTTAGGCTTAAGCTCCGCCATGAAGGCATCGGCAATCTGACCCGTCAGCCTTTCCTGAAGCTGAAACCGCTTTGCAAACACCTCTACGGTTCTGGCGATTTTGGAAAGGCCTACCACTTCTCCGTCGGGAACGTATGCCACAGCAGCAGTTCCGAAAAACGGCAGCATGTGGTGCTCGCAGAAAGAATAGAAAGGGATATCCTTTTCCATAACCATATCGCTGTTTCCCGCGTGAAACCTCTTTGAAAGGTGAATCGCCGGATCGTCCTCATACCCCGCCGCAAGCTCGTGGTACATGCGGGCTATTCTATCCGGCGTCTCTATGAGTCCCTCCCTGTTTACATCTTCTCCTATGCCCTCTAAAATCAGGCGCACGCCTTCTATTATCTTATTATCGTCCATAGCTTATAACCTCTCTTTCGGCCTCCCCTAAAAATGACAGGGAGCCGAAGATAACAACCGCATCCTCATTCCCCGACTCATCCATAACCCGACGAACGGCCGAGCCTATAGAATCTGCCGCGCTGACAGCAGGGTTCACTTTTCTCACCGCCTCCGCCAGCTTTTCTGCTGGCAGCGCTCTCGGATTTCCCGGAGTTTCAACGCACACAATTTCCTCCGCCAAAGGTGCAGTCAGCTCTATTATCTTCTCGTAATCCTTGTCGGCAAACACTCCGAAGACGTACCGTACTTTCTTTCCGGCAAGGTACTGCTTTATGGATTCCGACAAAGCCTTCGCACCTGCAGGATTGTGAGCTCCGTCCAGAATTACCGCAGGTTTTTGATTTATAATTGTAAACCTGTATGGCCACTTAGCATTTACAAATCCGCTGCGAACCGCTTCACAGCTTATTCTATGGCCTCGCTGCCTCAAAGCCTTCAGGGTCTCCAGAGCCGTACATGCATTTTCCACCTGATAAGTTCCCGCAAGGGATATTTCAAACTCTTCTCCCCTATACCTGAACCTCTGTCCGTCAAGACCTGCGTAAATGAGCTCTATGGATTTTTCATCTACGACTGCAAGCGAGCATCCTTCCTGCCTGCACTTACCTTTTATTACATCCATGACTTCTTTTTCCTGAGGCGCCGTTACCACCTGTGCGCCGGGTTTGATTATACCGGCCTTCTTCTCCGCGATTTCGTTCAAGGTGTTTCCCAGAACCGATGCGTGATCCATGCTCACCGGAGTGATGACGCACACTTCGGTATTTTCTATTATGTTGGTGGCGTCGTCCGTTCCTCCCAGGCCCGTCTCAAGCACCACGACATCGCAGTTCTTCTTTTTGAAATATAAAAAGGCAAGGACCGTTTCCACTTCAAAAACCGTAGGCGTCCCTGCTTTTTCTCTTTTCTGAGCATCGGCCGCCCGGGCAATCTGAGTCACAAGCTCTGCCAGGTCGGCTTTATCTATGGGGATTCCGTCTACCTGTATTTTCTCCTCGTAGGAGGAAACCACGGGTGAAATGTATCTTCCCACCCTGTAACCGGCTTCCGTAAGCACCGATGAAACGTATGCCAGTACGGAGCCCTTGCCGTTGGTTCCGGCAATGTGGACGAATTTCAGCTGATTCTGGGGATTTCCCAGTCTTTCAGCCAGTTCCCTCATATTACTGAGACCAAGTACACTTCCGTATCCGGCGATTTCGTCCAGATATACTCTTGCTTCTTCGTAATTCATTTTGCTCCCGTATTCTGTTTTT
>CASFAX010000066.1 GCA_949292945.1 uncultured Bacillota bacterium
AGTTACCCCTTGCACAAAAGCATGCATAGTGGACACAACCCTTGGAACATTGGTCGAATTGGCTTTCAGGTATGGACTTTCTTGAAACACTTCAGGATAATTGTCAACCATACGCTGCCCCATTTCCACCGCCTGGCGATACCCGCGCTTGGTCAGGTCACCTTCATGATACATCAGTTCTGCCTTGAGAGGTTCAAGCCTGTCGTAGACCGCTTCACCGAATGGCGTAAGATTTCCGGTCCCATATGCTGTTTCCAATGCCTCATATATCATAGGATACGTGACATTGTCATCTATATGACGCGCCTCATGACGAAAGAACCCATTGATATAGAACGGGCTATAGCCATCAGGAGAATCCATGGGCCGCTCCTCAGACATATTGCATACATAATATATTCCACCTGCCTTCTCCGGACATTGTCTGATTTCTTCCTCAGGGCCTGACGGCTCAGATTTCCGTTCCGGCAAAGATAGCCGCCAGATACAGGGAACAGTTCCTGGACGCGTATTCGTATTGACATACAACCATCCATCCGAAATGGCAAGATCTTCCATTTCATTCGGGATCTCCTCCTGAAGTTCATACCGTGCAGCAATGCTTCGTGTGTCAGTGTCATATACCCTGATTCGTGAAGGCCGTAACGGGTCCAGTTTTCCCACTCCGAAACAATAATATATCTTGCCGTCATGTACACATCCTGCCTGAGTAAACCACGTTTCAAAAGGGAACACAACCTGATCAAGAATATCATTCGCTCCAAGTATAACTTTCTTTCCTTCATTGACTGTCGGCACACGGAACTTAGTAGCAACATACTGATTCTCCCAAGCGTGACACGTAACTTTTCCTGTTGTCCGCTTCCTGGCAGAGAAAACCCACAAATCTCCACGTTCCCGGTCCACCATCCAGCTCGGAGCACCGAATATCGGAACATATCCTGCGTCCTTCCATCCTGCAATGTCAAGAGTTATAGTCTGAAGCAATTCAGAATGCATCCGCCCATTCCGTCTGATTATACCCTCTACAAAACATGTCCATTCGATTTCACTTCCTACCTTGCCATTGGAAACATACAGCAATGGAAAATTCGATCCTTCAGGCACTTCAATTCCAAAACTTGCATTATTGGCATGATTGTCAGGACATGATGAAGCCAGTTCAAATTCATAGACAGGCTCCGGGTTTGCCTTTTCGAAATCATAGACATTCACATGACCGCCGTCTTCCAGACAAAACACATATCCTCCATATATGTCCATCCCCTGCTGTGACCCTGCCCTCCTTTCTTTGGGGATGAAGACAGAGCAGTCCACATCCTTTTCCGGAGATATGGCGTTCCTGATTCTGTCTCCGTCGAATTTTGCCGGCAAAGGCTGAAGGAGCAGAATCCCGTGAATTCCCGCGTTTTCGTTCAGAGACTGAATTACGGAAATCACGTCGTCCTCTTCCATATCCTCGGGACAGGTAAACTTCTCCGCCTGAACGCCTACGGATTTCGCTTTTTTTATCGCTCCGTTCTCGTAGGCTATATCCCCCGGGTTGTTTCCCACTCTCACTATGGCGAGAGTAGGCACTATATTCTGCTCGTAGAGGTGAATGAGTCTCTCTCTTATCTCTCCCTCCACAGCTTCGGATACCGGTTTTCCTTTCAGAATTTCCATATATACGACTCCTAAATATTTCTCAAGTTTTTATACACCATGCCGTAGACCTCGTCGGCCTGTACGGTGTATTCCTTCAAAAGGCCTTCGGCCTCTTCTTCAAGGTTACGGGCAAAGGCTCTATCCTTCATCATCCTCGTATTTATAAATACGTTTAAAGACGCCGCCTGGAGGGCCGATTTGGCGAGAATTGCGCCGCATCCCGCATCGCTTACGGCAAGACGGCTGCCTTTTGCCGCAAACTCTCCGCACAAGTCTATAACGCGGCAGCAGCAGCGCATCATTTCAATGGGAGCTTTGCAGGCTTTTCTCAGCGCGCTCTCCATAATGCGGGCTTTCTCTTCCCTTTCGGCTTCCGTTTCGGACGGCAGGCCGTAAGCCTCGGACAAAGGCTGAAACCCTTCGGCATCTTCATCTATCAAAGCGAGAAGCCTGTCCTTTAATTCGAGAGCTTCCTTCATCAAAGCCTGAATATCTTCTTCCACATCTATATATTTCTTCTTTCCTGTGGTAAGAGCGCCTACCATGGCCCCTAATGCGGCTCCGGCGGCGCCTGCAAGAGCCGCCGCGCCGCCTCCGCCCGGAACCGGAGCTTTAGACCCAAGCTCCGCCATAAATTCAGTTATCTGTTTTTCCCTTATCAGGGCTGCGCACTTTTCGGTCTTTACATCCTTTGTCATGCTATCAGTCATCCTAGAAAAGTCCCGTAATCCTTCCTTCGTTATCAACATCTATGTTCTCTGCGGCAGGAACCTTAGGAAGTCCCGGCATTGTCATAATATCTCCGGTCTTAACCACTATGAATCCTGCGCCTGCATCTATTTTAAGATCCTTTACGGTAATCTTAAAGCCCTTCGGCGCGCCTTTAAGTTCAGGTCTGTCGGAGAAGCTGTACTGAGTCTTGGCCATGCAGACAGGAACGTCGTTAAAGCCCAGAGCCTCCAGCTCCTTAAGCTGCTTTTCTGCCTTTGACTCGAACACTACGCCGTCGGCGTGATAAATCTTCGTGGCAACGGCCTCTATCTTTTCTCTTATGGATATATCCAGCGGATATACGAAGTGGAAGTCGTTCTTCTCATCGCAGAGTCTTACTACCTCCCGGGCAAGATCCGTTCCCCCTGCTCCGCCTTCTGCCCATACGCGGCTTAATACCACGTTTACGCCCAGTTCCTTGCACTTTTCCTCCACCATCTTAACCTCGGCTTCAGTATCGGTAGGAAACTCGTTGATGGCAACCACCGCAGGAAGTCCGAAGTGCTTCGTAACGTTTTCAACATGCTGAAGGAGGTTAGGAAGTCCGGCCTCCAGAGCCGCCATGTTTTCCTCATTTAAATCTTCCTTCCTGACTCCGCCGTGATATTTAAGGGCTCTTACCGTAGCCACGATTACGCAGGCTGACGGAGTGAGACCGGCCTTGCGGCACTTTATATCCACGAACTTCTCCGCCCCCAGGTCTGCGGCAAATCCAGCCTCCGTTACGACGTAGTCGGCAAGCTTAAGTGCAGCCTTTGTCGCTACGATGGAATTGCAGCCGTGGGCGATGTTGGCAAATGGCCCGCCGTGAACGAACACCGGAGTGTTCTCAAGAGTCTGAACCAGATTAGGCTTTATGGCATCCTTTAAGAGCGCCGCAGCCGCGCCTTCTGCCTTTATCTGGGAAACTGTCACCGGCTCTCCCGCATAGGTGTAGCCTAAAACGATTTTGCCCAGCTTTTCCTTAAGGTCAGCAATGTCCTTTGAGAGACAGAGAATCGCCATGATTTCGCTGGCAACGGTAATCTCGAATCCGTCCTCTCTCGGAACTCCGTTTGCCTTTCCGCCCAGGCCCGATACGATAAATCGAAGCTGTCTGTCGTTCATATCAACGGCCCGCTTCCACGTTATCCTTCTCGGATCTATTCCCAGCTTGTTTCCCTGCTGAATGTGGTTATCCAGCATCGCAGCAATCAGATTGTTAGCAGCGCCTATAGCGTGGAAGTCACCTGTAAAGTGTAAATTTATATCCTCCATGGGAACTACTTGGGCGTGGCCGCCTCCCGCAGCGCCGCCTTTGATTCCGAAAACAGGCCCCAGGGAAGGCTCTCTTAAAGCCGCAATTACGTTCTTGCCGATTTTTGCAAGGGCGTCCGTAAGTCCTACGGAAGTGGTGGTCTTTCCCTCTCCCGCCGGAGTCGGTGAAATGGCCGTAACCAGTATCAGCTTGCCGTCAGGTCTGTCTTTCATATCCTCGATTATGCGGTTGTCTACCTTTGCCTTGTACTTTCCGTACTGCTCCAGGTACTTTTCGTCAACGCCGGCTTTCTTCGCAATCTCTGTGATAACTTCCATCTTTGCGCTCTGCGCAATTTCGATGTCGCTTTTAAATTCCATTTTACCGCTCCTTTAACCTGAGCTTCGTAAGGAAGCTCCTCCTGTGTATAGGTGTAATCCCAAGCCTCTCAATTCCTTCGTAGTGGGCTTTCGTTCCGTAGCCCTTGTTGCTGGCAAAGGCATATCCCGGATACTCGTTTTCATATTCTATCATAAGGCGGTCTCTGGTGACCTTGGCGAGAATTGACGCCGCCGCCACCGACACGCTCTTCTGATCTCCCTTTATCAGAGAAAGCTGCTCCTTTCCCAAGTCGTCTATTTTCATCGCGTCGAATATAACGAAGTCTATGGTCTCTCCCAGCTTCTCCTTCAGCATCATGTCAGCCGCCTTAACAGCGTCCTTCATCGCAAGCTTTGTGGCCTCGAGAATGTTTATCTCATCTATGACCTCAGGTCCTTTGCTTCCTATGCCCCAGGCAATCGCTTTTTCCTTTATCTCATCAAACAACGCTTCCCTCTTCTTTTCGGAAAGCTTCTTTGAATCGTCCACTCCCAGCACATCAAAATCTTCAGGGAGAAGGGCACAGGCAGCTACCACCGGTCCGGCAAGCGGCCCCCGTCCTACCTCGTCCACTCCGGCTATGTACTTAAAACCTCGGCTCCTTATTTCATTTTCATAGGTCTTCATCTCCGCAAGGCGAAGGCGCAGCTTTTCTTCTCTTTCCGCCTTAGTCATCTGAATCCTCACCGGCTTTTACCTCTTCACCTTTCGGCGCGGCTTCAAGGGTGATTCTTCCGATTTTTGCGCTTCTGAATTCGTCGAGAACAGTCCTTGCGCACCTGTCGTAGTCCATACGCTTTCCCGGCAGAATAAATCCCCGCTTTACGCAGATGGCCTCCATGGTCTCAAGGTGAGTTTCGCATACTTTGTCTATGCCGTACCTTTCGCACAGCATTTCCGGATACCTTTCAGAAAGGACTCCTATGAGCTCAAGAGCAAGGCTTGCCGTGTCCATAATCTCGTCTTTAATGCTTCCGCAGAATGCAAGGTTCAGCCCGATTTCGGGATCCTCGAACTTAGGCCACAGTATCCCCGGAGTATCCAGAAGCTGCATTCCGTTTTTAAGAGCCAGCCACTGCTTTCCTCTGGTGACTCCCGGCCTGTCTCCCGTCTGAGCGCTCTTCTTTCCCGTAAGCCTGTTTATGAGGGAAGATTTTCCCACGTTGGGAACGCCCACTATCATCATCCTGAGGGGCTTCTTTACCGCCCTCGCTTCGTTCTTTCGGTTCTGCTCCTTTTCAAGAAGTCTTATGAGTCCGCTTACTCCGGCTCCCTTCATGCAGTTCATGGAAATTACGAGAGCTCCTGACTTTGACAGAGCCTTCTCCCACTTCCTGTTTTCCGCCTCGTCGGAAAGATCACTCTTATTCAAAACGATGATTCTGTCCTTTCCCGAAACAATTTCGTCTATTATCGGATTTCTGCTGGATACAGGAATTCTCGCATCTATCACCTCTATTACAGTATCCACCAGCTTCAGGTTCTCCTGAATCAGTTCTCTGGTCTTTTTCATGTGGCCCGGGTACCAGTTGATGGTTCCCAGATTTCCGCCTTTGGTGTTCGACATAAAATCTCCTTCTATGTTAGCGCCGCTCCAGGTCACAGGGCGTTTTTCACTATCCTTTATTTTACCACAGTCTGCACTTTTTTGCAGAAAAAAGAAAGCGGCTTCCCAAAGGATCCGCTATTCTATGCTCTCGCCCGGGTAAACTATCTTCTTCACCCACTCTTTTTTTATTTCCCAGAGGTTGCCGCAGACGTTCCAGATGCTCCAGTTATCGATTTTAAACGCCCTTTTCCAGCTCTCCATTATCCGCTTCTCTTCCTCGGGATACTTACCCTTGTATTTTC
>CASFAX010000067.1 GCA_949292945.1 uncultured Bacillota bacterium
AGGGTAAATTTCGCTATGTCAAGGCGTATAGACCTGGCGGAAGGACCCTTTCCGATGATTATATCCAGGGCGTAATCCTCCATGGCGGAGTAGAGAACTTCCTCCACAGACCTGTTCAGCCTGTGAATCTCGTCTATGAACAGCACGTCGTTATCGCTCAGGTTCGTAAGGATGGCCGCAAGGTCTCCTGCCCTTTCTATGGCAGGCCCCGAAGTAATCTTTATGTCAACTCCCAGTTCGTTTGCTATAATTCCGGCAAGAGTCGTCTTTCCAAGCCCCGGCGGCCCGTAGAAAAGAACGTGGTCCAAAGGCTCTCCCCTCAGCTTTGCCGCTTCGATGAAAACCTCCAGATTATCCTTCACCCCTGCCTGGCCTATGAAGTCGGAAAGCCTGTGGGGCCTCAGGCTGCTCTCCTGTCTCTCTTCGTCTTCTCCCGCTCTCGTTTCTGTAATTCTCTCTATGTCCATCTTATACCTCTACAAATTCTTCAGCGCTCCGCGGATGTAATCCTCGCATGTGAGCTCTTCTCCCTTTACCTTTGAAATGGCGGAAAGAGCCTCGTTTCTGGTGTATCCCAGAGCTGTAAGAGCAGCGACGGCTTCTTCCTTTTCTCCTGCCGCTACAGGGCCTGTTTCCATGTCCCCGGCTTCCTCTGCGACAAAACCTGCAGACCCCGTCACCTTATCCTTAAGCTCCAGGATTATCCTCTCGGCAGTTTTCTTTCCTATTCCGTTGGCCTTTGTAATGGAGGCTGTATCCCCCGAAGTTATGGCCATACGAAGCTGGGCAGGCGGCAGAGTGCTCATGACGGAAAGTCCCGCCTTTGCACCTACGCCATTTACGGTAATTAAAAGCTCAAAGAGTTCAAGATCCTCCATGGACGTAAACCCGTAGAGATTTACAGCATCCTCCCTCACCTGCATGGACGTGTACACGCTGACCTCATCTCCGTCAGCTTTCTTATACAGGCCGGAGTTTGCCGGAACGTTAAGCCTGAATCCGATTCCCGAATCCGTTTCTATAATAGCGCTTCCGTCAGATGACGGATGAAATATTCCTCTCAAAAATCTTATCATCTCTGCCTGCTCCCTCTGCTGTGCCCGTGACATATAGCCGCCGCGACTGCATCCGCCGTATCGTCCGGCTTCGGCACCTCTTTAAGGTTAAGTATTATCTTCACCATGGACTGTATCTGCTTCTTATCGGCTCTTCCGTAGCCTACCAGCGCCTGCTTTATCTGAAGGGGCGTGTATTCGCTTATGGAAAGCCCTCCGTTAACGCAGGCCAGGATGGCCACGCCTCTGGCCTGTCCCACCATTATGGCCGTCTTCGCGTTGTTGTTGAAAAAAAGCTCCTCTATGGCAGCTTCCTCCGGCCGGTACTCCTCTATCACCGCCGAAAGCTCCGTGTAGATGTGCTGAAGCCTCAGGGGCATTTCCGTGCCCGCATCCGTGGTTATGGCGCCGTAGTCCACAACGGAAAATTTATTTCCCTTAAGGTCTAAAATTCCCCAGCCCAGTATAGCGTAGCCGGGGTCTATACCCAGTATTCTCATAAAGAGCGTTCCGTCCTTTCCTAACGGATAATTCACAGGTAAGAGTATATCATAAGAACAGGTGTTTGTCCACTTATGTCAAAATCTGCCTTTGAATTTTGCTTTGATTTATTTCCGCAGTATGGTATAATTATTGATGGGTATACATTTTACAGATAAGTTTGAAAAGGAGTATGATATGCGCTATCCCAGACAGAACAAGATTTTGGAGCTTATATCCAACAACGAAATAGAAACTCAGGAAAAGCTGGCATCCATGCTTAAAGACGAGGGATTCGAGGTTACTCAGGCGACCATTTCCAGAGACATAAAGGATCTTCAGCTTATAAAGGTTCTTTCGGCATCCGGAAAATATAAATATGCGGTAAGTTCCCGCCACGATGCCCCTATTTCTGACCGCTTTGTAAAGATATTCAGAGAGACCATCACTTCCTTTGCATCGGCTCAGAACCTTATAGTCATAAAGACTTTGTCGGGCTGCGGCCCTGCAGCAGGAGAGGCAATAGACTGCATAGGCCTTCCTCACGTGGTAGGCTCCGTGGCTGGCGACAACACCCTTCTCCTCGTCGTTGACAAAGAGGAAAACGTGGAGGAAATCCTGTCCATTTTCAACAACATGCTCATCATGAGGGAAAAGGAAAATGATAAATCACATCAGCATTGAGAATTTTGCCATCGTTGAGAAGGCGGAAATCGATTTTGGCGAAGGCCTTTCCGTCATAACCGGTGAGACGGGAAGCGGAAAGTCCGTAGTAATTGAAGCAATAAGCCTTGCCCTGGGGAGTCGTGCAGACTCCTCTTTTGTCCGTCACGGTGCTGATAAGTCTGTCATTCAGCTTGCCGCAGACCTTGACGGCGAGGAGATTGCCATCCGCCGGGAAATATCGGCATCCGGGCGTAACCTGTGCAGGCTCAACGGTGAAATCGTAACCCTTGGCGAGCTTTCAAAGGTCTGCTCCCGCCTGGCGGAGATTCACGGCCAATACGATAACCAGACTCTCCTGAATCCCGAAAACCACCTGGCAATAATCGATAGCTTCGGCCGAGATAAAATCGCGTCTTTAAAGACCGACTACCGGGAAAGCTTCGATGCCTATACAAAGGCTTCATCGGAGCTGAAAAAACTGCTTTCAGCAGAGTCTGAAAACGCCAGAAAGCTCGATTACTACAAGTTTGAAAAGGCAGAAATCGACAAAGCTTCCTTGCGGCCTGGTGAGTACGAGGAACTTTCAGACCGCATATCGGTCCTTCAGAACAGCGGAAAAATCTTCGCCGCCGTGGAAACAGCATCAGCTGCCATAGGCGGAGATTCCGGGGCCCTTGAAACCCTTGGCGCCGCCGTTTCCGCCCTCAGGACGGTTTCCTCATATTCTTCGGAGCTTGACAAAATCCTCTCAGAAGCAGAGGACATATACTACAGGCTTCAGGACGTGGATTCGTCCGTAAATTCCATGGCCGGCTCCATGAACTTCGAGCCGGGAGAAATCGATGCCTGCATATCCCGAATCGATTTAATCGACAATCTCAGAAAGAAATACGGCTCTACCGTCGAAGAAATTCTGGCGTACCGCGACAAAATCGACGCAGAGCTTAATGTAATCGAAAACTTCGATGACGAAAAGGCAAAGCTTACCGCTGCCGCAGAAGCTGCAAAGTCCGATCTTCTCGCAAAAGCTTCCGCCCTTTCGGATGCCCGCCGTGAAACAGCTTCCGAGCTGACAGCGAAAATAACCGGAGAGCTTTCAGATCTTAACTTCAGCGACGCAAAGATAACTGCCGCCTTTTCCCCTCTTGACTTTCCGGGGCCTGACGGCAGCGAGACGGCTGAGTTTCTCATTTCCGCAAACCGGGGCGAACCTTTAAAGCCTCTTTCAAAAACCGCATCAGGCGGAGAAATGTCCAGAATCATGCTCGCCATAAGGAACATAACCGGCGAAACCGACGGCATTCCTACATTTATCTTCGATGAAATAGACGCAGGGATAAGCGGAATTACGGCCAGCGTCGTTGGAAGAAAGCTTCATCAGATTTCAAATAATCACCAGATAATCTGCATAACCCACCTGCCTCAGATTGCGGCCATGGGCGATGCCAGCTACCGGATATATAAGGAAAACGATGAATCAAACACATATACGCGGATCGAAAGGCTTTCAGAAGACGAAAAAACCGCCGAAATCGCAAGACTTCTCGGCGGCGACAATATCACTGAAACAACGCTGAAAAGCGCCCGCGAGCTCATCGAATCAGCCAAATAACCTGAAGGTTTTGACCCCGAACCTGACTACCTTATACAATGCGCCTTCCAGCTCTGCGGAGGCGTTTTTCAGTTCTTTTCTTATCTCTATTCCCTGGGGGCAGTGAGTTTCGCACCTTCCGCAGCCTATGCACTGGGATGCACCGGACTGCTTCTTTCTCATGGCCGTAAAGAGATATTCGTGGCGACCCGCTTTTTTGCCTTCCGAATATATGGCGTTATAGCATCTGAACGTACCGGGAATATCAACACCCGCAGGACAAGGCATGCAATAGGCACAGCCGGTGCAGCCTACCTTCGTGGTGCGCTTTATTTCCGTCTTAATCCTCTCAATAAGCGTTTCTTCGGCCTCCGTCAGGCATCCCGGCTCTGATTCTGAAGCTATCCTGACGTTTTCCCTTACCATTTCAAGGGAATTCATTCCCGAAAGCACACACGTGATTTCCGGCTGGTTATAAAGCCACCTGAAAGCAAGTTCCGCTGCGGTTTTCCCTTCTCCGTCCTCTTTTATTATCTCCTTTGCAGATTTTGGCAGAAGGTCCACAAGCTTTCCTCCCCGAAGAGGTTCCATGATTATGACAGGCAGTCCCTTTTCGTGAGCATACCTGAGACCTTCCCTTCCCGCCTGACTGGTCTCGTCCATGTAGTTATACTGAATCTGGCAGAAATCCCACGGATAAGCATCCACCACCTGCTTAAACATAGCCGTGCTTCCGTGGTACGAAAACCCTATATTCCTTATCTGACCCGACTCCATCTTCTCCTCTATCCAGTCGGCTATCCCTATGGATTTCAGCTTCTCCCAGGTGTTTACATCGGTCAGCATGTGAAGGAGATAATAGTCCACGTAATCCGTTTTAAGTCTACTAAGCTGCTGACGGAAAAGTCTCTCCGCTCCCGCTGTGCTCTTCATGAGATAATGGGGAAGCTTCGTTGCAATTTTAATCTTTTCCCGGCATCTGTTCCTGGACAGTATCTCTCCTAGAGCCGACTCGCTGCCGGGGTAGATGTAAGCCGTATCGAAGTAATTCACGCCGGACTTAATAGCTTCCATCACTTCACGCTCAGCCCTGTCTATATCTATTCCTACGCCTTTCCTGGTAAACCGCATGCACCCATAACCCAATAGGGATATTTCGTTTCCTTTTCCATCTTTTCTGTACTGCATAAATAAAAATCCTTCTAGATAAAATAAAGAGGCATAACCCTCTGTCGAAGATTATACCACATTTTCATCAAAATATCCTGCCCTGATCATGAAATCGTGGTTTCAGTCCGTTGTTCTTTCAAGCTGTAGTGCCAGTTTGACCATTGCCCTGAAAACGAGCTGTCTTGTCAAGGGGTTTTTCTACAAATCTCTCGCTGCACTGCAAAAGGGTCAAGGCTTTTGCAGTTGACAAAGCCGATTTTCTCGACATCTATCCCATACAGCCTTTGAAATGTCAAAAAACGCCTTGACATTTTTGCCACACCCAAACAATTTATCAAAACTACATTACGTTACATATTTTCAATAAACGTTTAGTCACTCATCTTCGATTCAATCTTCCAGACCCAGAACATGTTTATAGGAGCGAATAAAGCAAGCACAGGAACAAACGAAAATACTATTTGGGGCAATATGAAATCTCCAGTACTCATAAATTCGTGATACGTACATCTTACACACATGTACACTAACATTACCATTATTATAACTCTAAGAACCAAACGAACCCTAGACCTGCTGTCTGGCGTATTTGTATCGTCCTTCGTTTTTTTCTTCC
>CASFAX010000068.1 GCA_949292945.1 uncultured Bacillota bacterium
GGTCGTAGTTTGCCATAGATATCCTTTACGCGCCGCTTCGGAAAACGGAGTTTGCCAGAGATGCCCTCTCCACTGCTGTTCTGGCAAACCAGGTTTGCCGGAAATACGGTTTGTGATGGTGTCATGGCAAACTTTTAGCGTCTTCATAGCGGAGCTGCAGTTAATAAACGTCGTTCAATACCAATAAATGGAATTTATTTGCTTGAATTTTGGTTAAAACCCTCCTTTAACCACCTGACTTCACATTAAACGACTGAAAAGTTTGCCGCGTAGCGTCTGGGTTCAGCGTATATGGCAAACTTTTTTGCCAGAAAGGCTGCATTTTCCACGATTTGGCAAACTTCAAACCACCGACCGAAAACCGCAAGCCACGGACTGCAAACCGCAAACCGCAAGCTGCAAACTTGAAGAGCTTTAGTTTATACCCCGCTGAAATTTCCTGTTGCATACGTCCTCCGTTAGTGTTAGAATGAGTCCGTAAAAGTTAACAACATATCTTCAGGGCAGGGTGAAATTCCCTACCGGCGGTAAAGCCCGCGAGCCTTATGGCATGATTCGGTGAAACTCCGAGGCCGACAGTACAGTCTGGATGAAAGAAGATTACATCACAGGAAAACCTTTTACCTGGGTGTGGTATTTCTGCTCTGGAATGTTTAGTCGTTCCGGAGTTTTTTGTTTTACCCCTCCCCGGGAAATTATATTAATCCGTGAAAACGAAGCCCTGAGTCTATATTCGGGGCTTTTTCTTTTGTTTTATGTCAAAGGGAGGCATGCATATGAATGAACATACGTCGGAAGATTTTAAGTACATGAAGCGAGCCCTTGACCTTGCCGAAAAAGGCTGCGGATTTACTTCCCCTAATCCCATGGTCGGAGCCGTAATCGTAAAAGACGGACGGATAATAGGCGAAGGTTTTCACGAAAAGTACGGACAGGCTCACGCCGAGAGAAACGCTCTGGCGTCGTGCACGGAAAGCCCTGAAGGGGCGACCATGTACGTTACCCTTGAGCCCTGCTGCCACTACGGAAAGCAGCCGCCGTGCACCGACGCCGTCATAGGTGCAGGAATATCAAGAGTAGTCATTGGCTCGTCAGATCCCAACCCACTAGTCTCCGGAAAAGGGTTTCAGATACTTAAAAGTGCAGGGCTAAAGGTATCTGAAGGTGTTATGAAAGACGAATGCGACAGGCTCAACGAAGTGTTCTTTCACTTCATAACCACAGGTGAACCCTTTGTCCTGATGAAGTATGCCATGACCATGGACGGCAAAATCGCCACCTGTACGGGAAAATCAAAGTGGATTACGGGAGAGGCGGCAAGGAAACACGTCCACAGCCTGAGGCAGCGCCTTTCATCCATCATGGTGGGCGTTGGAACGGTGATAGCAGACGACCCTCTGCTCACATGCAGGTTGCCTGGTGGCCGAAACTCTGTAAGGATAATATGCGACAGCAGCCTCAGTACACCTTTTGATTCCGCCATTGTCAAAACGGCAGCGGGCGTTCCGACGATTATAGCGACCTGCTCCGGGGACAGTGATAAGCGTAAGCGCTACGAAGACCTGGGCTGCCGGATAATAGAAACCCCTGAGGAAGACGGACGTGTCAGCCTTCCTTGCCTGATGAAAAAACTGGCGGAGGAAAAGATAGACAGCGTTTTAATCGAAGGCGGCGCAGCTCTTAACTGGTCGGCTCTTGAAAGCGGCATAGTGACAAGAGTTTACACCTATATCGCTCCAAAAATTTTCGGCGGAGCATCTGCAAAATCCCCTGTAGGCGGAGCCGGAGTTTCCTCTCCCGATGAAGCTTTTGTCTTAAGAAACAGTTCCGTCAGAAGGATAGGCGAAGATTTTCTCATAGAAAGCGAGGTGGACAAAAGGTGTTCACAGGGATAGTTGAAGAGGTAGGCGCCGTAAAAAATATCAGCCGCGGCCGGCATTCTGCCGTTATAACCATAAGCGCGGAAAAAGTTCTGGAGGGCACCGCTGCCGGAGACAGCATAGCCGTAAACGGAATTTGCCTGACGGTAACGGCTCTTGGCCCCGGATGGTTCTCGGCAGATGTGATGCACGAAACGCTAAACCGCTCTTCCCTTTCGGGGGCATCCCAGGGAACGCCTGTAAATCTTGAGAGAGCCATGGCGGCAGGAGGCAGGTTCGGCGGCCATATCGTGTCGGGACACGTTGACGGAACGGGCAGGATAACAGGAATCAGAAGAGACGACAACGCAGTGTGGTTCACCGTTTCGGCAGACAGTAGCATTTTGAAATACGTAGTCGAAAAGGGCTCCATAACAATAGACGGCATAAGCCTTACGGTAGCCGCAGTGAGAGAAGATTCCTTTGACGTTTCGGTAATACCTCATACCCTGAGCTGCACTGTCCTCGGACAGAGGCGACTGGGAGATTCGGTGAATCTTGAAAACGACATCATAGGAAAGTACGTTGAAAAGCTGATGGGCTTTTCTCAGGTTTCCGGAAGAGATAAAAAAAGCGGCATAACCGAAGAAATGCTCGCAAAATACGGTTTTTAGAAAGGATGACGATTTATGAAATACAGCACCATTGAAGAAGCCCTTGAAGACCTCAGACAGGGAAAAATTATTCTCGTCACAGACGACCCCGACAGGGAAAACGAAGGAGATTTCATCTGCGCCGCAGAATTTGCCACTACGGAAAACATCAACTTCATGGCAACTTACGGCAAAGGTCTCATCTGCATGCCCATGTCCGCGGAATTTGTGGAGAAGCTCAGGATTCCCCAGATGGTGGCAGATAACACAGATAACCACGAGACGGCTTTTACCGTGTCCATAGACCACGTTTCCACCTCGACGGGAATCTCAGCTGCCGAACGTTCCGTTACGGCCATGGCCTGTGTTTCAGATGACGCAAAGCCTGAGGACTTCAGAAGGCCCGGCCACATGTTCCCTCTTCTTGCGAAGAAAAACGGAGTTCTGGAGAGAAACGGCCACACCGAAGCAACCGTGGACCTATGCAGGCTTGCAGACCTTAAGGAGTGCGGCCTGTGCTGCGAGATAATGGCCGGCGACGGCACCATGATGAGAGCGTCAGAACTCGGCAAAATAGCCGAGGAGTTCGGAATAAAATTTATAACCATAAAGGATCTTCAGAATTACAGAAAGTGTCACGATAAGCTGGTCGACAGAGTTGCCACCGTAAGCCTTCCTACCAGATTCGGTACCTTCAAAGCCTGCGGTTTTGTAAACAGGCTTAACGGCGAGCACCACGTTGCCCTGGTTAAAGGCGAAATCGGAGACGGAAAGGATGTTCTCTGCCGCGTCCACTCCGAATGTCTTACGGGAGATACATTCGGATCCCTGAGGTGCGACTGCGGGCAGCAGCTTGCTTCCGCCCTCACCCAGATTGAAAAGGAAGGACGGGGCGTTCTCCTTTACATGAGACAGGAAGGCCGGGGAATTGGTCTCATAAACAAGCTGAGAGCCTACGAGCTTCAGGAACAGGGAATGGATACCCTGGAGGCGAACCTGGCCCTTGGGTTCGGCGGAGATGAGCGGGAATACTACATCGGCGCACAGATTTTGAGAGAACTGGGAGTCAGGAGCCTTCGCCTTCTCACGAACAACCCGGACAAAGTGTATCAGCTTTCGGAGTTCGGCATGGAAATATCCCAGCGGGTTCCGATTCAAATGCCGGCAAGCGCCCACGATCTGTTCTACCTTAAGACAAAGCAGGCCAAAATGGGTCATATACTTAAATATTAATTATGTAAATTTAGTGTGACATCAATATGCACCTTCACTAAAATAATACTGGATATGTTAAAGAAAGGAAAAATCATGAAAACATTTGAAGGAAAACTGGTATCGGAGAACATCAGAATAGGAATCGTAGCAGGCCGCTTCAACGAGTTCATAACTTCAAAGCTCTTAAGCGGCGCTCTGGACGGACTCCTCCGTCACAACGTCAGAGATGAGGATATTCACGTCGCATGGGTTCCGGGAGCATTTGAAATTCCCCTCATCGCATCAAAGATGGCTGAAAGCGGAAGATACGACGCGGTTATATGCCTGGGCGCCGTAATCCGTGGGAACACCAGCCACTATGACTACGTTTGCAGCGAAGTATCAAAGGGCATCGCCTCCGTATCCCTCAAAACAGGCGTTCCCGTAATGTTCGGCGTTCTCACTACGGAAAACATCGAGCAGGCCATAGAGCGAGCCGGGACAAAGGCTGGAAACAAGGGCTCCGAGTGCGCTGAAGGCGCAATAGAAATGGTAAACCTCATTAGAAACCTCAGCGAGTAGATAATTGTAAAAAGCAAACCGCCTGTCCCTGTGGCCGAGCTAATCGGTTTTGCGGGGCTGGCGGTTTTTATTTTCCTCTTAAATTCGTTTCTTAAACATTCCATGATGGTTGCAATACCAGTACAGCATTCCGTGTCCCCGGCTGAAAAAGCGCACTTCGATATTGCTTTCCGGGTAGAGCTTTACGTACTCAAATCTTCCTCCGGTACAGTACGCCACAAATGAAATATAATGCTCTTTAGTCATCGGGTGCTGCATTGATATAAAGAACTCGTCTTCGATTTTTTCGCACTTTATCTGATGTTCCCCGTCGGCCTGCTCCGCCTCCAAAGGCGGCAGTGTAACGCCGCAGCATGAAATCATTGCTGAGCCTGTAGAATGAAAAAAATTCCCACAGATAGGGCAGACATAAAGACTTGATTTCAAAATATTTGCTGAGCGATTAGTGTTGATTATCTGTTCTCCAGACAGCAGTTCCGGTATGGATACCTTTAATACATTAGCCAAAGGCTCAATCAAGGAAATGTCAGGAAACCCTTTTCCAGTTTCCCATTTTGAGATGGCCTTGTCGCTGACACACAATTTTTCTGCCAGCTGTTGTTGCGTCAAATGGTTCTTTTCCCGCAGGGTTCTGATTGCGGTACCTGTAATATAATTATTCATTTCATACATCCTCCCTTGCGTATCTAAGATAACATTTTTCCAGTCAGTAAACAATCTCCGCATGGTAGAGTATCAGGGATCTCTTACAGTCCTCACTCGATGTGCTTCGGATTCAGCTGTGAGTTCAAACATTTTCACAATATATCCTGTTTCGGTTGAAGGTTTTTCAATCTTTCCTCGCGGCTCTAATGCTTTGGTAGAAATACACGTGGGAATTACACCTTATGGAGCCTATCTGCGAAGCGAAATTCAGCGACAATAGCTACGGCTTTCGCCCGAACCGCTCCGTAGAACACGCCATGCAGAGAACCTATACCATGCTC
>CASFAX010000069.1 GCA_949292945.1 uncultured Bacillota bacterium
GGACTTTACAATTCCCAGTTCGAGGAATAGCGGAAAGATTTTGTGAAGGGAGGGCGCTAATCGCGCCCTCCTGTTTGGTTGCATAGGGTATTCATAATATCACTGTAACTTACCAGAGTTACATTTTTCATATCATTTGCCCTGTCTGTGCAGCCTCTTGTAAAGCCGGATTTTGCAAAGAGATAGTAGTGAACGCTTTGATAATGAAACAGACGGCTCCGTTTGACGAGGGTTTCGAGGACGCCGATATCCACTTTCTCGTTTGTCCACTTACATTCGCCAAAGAGGGCGGTGTCTTTATCCTGTTCGGCGACGATGTCTATCTCTGTCTGGCGCTTCTCTGTAGGGTCATTTCCCCACCAGCGCCCCAGAGAAGAAAACTTTACGGGACAGTTGTCGGTAATAAGCAGCTTCCATAGGTACTGACCGCATATATCCTCAAAGACCTTCCCCATGTATGTTGAAAGGTGAGGCTGAATTCGCCTGTAAGCTGCATCAGCCATACCGCGGGCTATGAGAGAAGAATTCTCAGGTACGAAGCGATACCAGAAGCGGAACATGTTATCGGCAATGGAGTAAATTGCTTTACGGGATGATTTTTCACCGTAAGGCGTTTCCTTTTTTATAATGCCCAGGGACATGAGGTTTTTTACATAAGCGGAGCAAGTATTTGTGTTTTCGACCACTTTGGCTGAAATATCTGACATGCGTGAGGCACCAGCCGCAATGGCGGTGATAATGGCGTTGTAAAGGGCCGGTTCCCGTACCTCCTGCTTTAACAGATTTTCCGGTTCCTCAAAAAAGGCGGAGTTAGGATTCAGGAAGGTATTTTTTATGTTGTCTTCCAGGCTCAGGTCGTCTCGTATCTGAAGCAAATACTGCGGCGTGCCGCCTGCGATGCCGTATACATACGCTTTTTCCTCATCTGTAAAATGGCTAAAGCAGCGGCATGTTTCCTCAAAGTCAAATGGAAGAAGTTCCATCTGACCTGTACGCCTGCCATAGAGAGGCGCCTTGTAGGACAGGACATGATCTTCCATATACGACATCGAGGAGCCGCACAGGATGAACATCAGTTTGGACGTATCCTTATACCTGTCGATTAAAAGCTGAATAGTCGAAGCAAGGCTTTTGGAGGAGCGGGCAACGTATGGGTACTCATCAATGGCGAGTACAATTCTCTCTTTTTCAGCCATCTTAAATACGTGTTCCAAAGCCGCCTGAAATGACATGAAAGAAGTTGCCGCATCCATGCCGGTCTGATAACGTAAAATCGCATTGCTGAAATTTTCAAGATTCTGCTTAACGTTGCTCTCGACGCCCATGAAATAGATTGCATTTTTCCCTTCTATGAACCTGTTTATAAGCGCCGTTTTGCCGACGCGGCGGCGACCGTAGATTACCATGAACTCAAATCTGCCGGATGTATATAAGCTGTTAAGAGTTGCGAGCTCGCTTTCTCTTCCGATGAACATGCTGACGTCCTCCTCTGCTTACTTAATCTTTAAGTTTAGTATAGCACGGAACAAATATTAGTCAATTATGATTTGGCAAATCATAAATGACTAAATTATAGCCGCCATATGCCGCCATTCAGAAATTTCGTGCGTTCCCGCAGATTTTGTGTTATAATTTACTAAATAGAAGCCTGCAAGGTTAATGGCAATGAATTGAGGTGTTTAATATGAGAAAGCTAATAACTATCAGCAGAGAGTACGGCAGCGGAGGAAGAATCATCGGAAAGCTGGTCGCAGAGAAGCTGGGAGTTCCTTTCTACGATAAGGAAATAATCGATATGGCGGTAGAGCATAGCGGACTTTCCAAGGAAGTCGTGGAAACCGCGGAGCTCAGAGCCAAGAGCAGCTTTTCATACAGTCTCGCTTCTGCAATGAACTTTGGCGAAGGCATTTCGGCAGAGCCGGTATCTGTCAACGAGAAGCTTTTCATAACACAGTTTGATATAATCAGGCAGATAGGAGAGACCAACGAAGGAGTAATCATCGGACGCTGCGCGGACTACGTGCTCAAGGATCTTCCGGGAGTTACCAACATCTTCATTTACGGAGAGTTTGAGGACAGGGTAAAGAGAAGCGTAGAGCTCTACGGCGACGATCCTGCAAAAGCTGAAAAGTACGTAAAGGACTACGACAAAGCCCGCGCCAACTACTACAATTACCATACTTCCCAGAAGTGGGGCCAGTTCAGCAACTACAATCTGGCCATAAACAGCAGTTACATCTCCATGGAGCAGGCTGCCAACCTGATCGTCGAGTACGTTAACACCAGAACATATAAGAACGCAGATGAGAAGTAAGCCATCCGGCAAGGAGGAGCAGATGAGCAGAAGAAAACAGTGCGAAGAAAAGTGCGGCATGTCCAAAGCCGCCAAAGCCAGCCTCATGATACTGGGAATCGGTATCGTTACGGGAACCACCCTCGTAATCGGCCTCGACAGAGTGATGAAGAAGATATTCGTCGACGAAGACTGGCCGAGCCAGGAGTGGACCAACGATAACTGGGCCGAAGAGGATCTGGAGGACTAGAGAGCGGGCGGCTGAAAGCCGTACCGGTTGAGGTTGGGGCTGTTTAATAGATTGAAATTGGGACGTTTGACAGAAGTGTCTCGTGCGCCCTTTTTGATCAATACAGTTTTTGATAAAATCAGTAAGTAATCGTTAAAAGGTCAAGAGAAATCGGAGTGTAAAGCACGGATTCCTTGACCTTTTTAAATGTAACTTATAGATTGTAAAATTTTGCGTTTACGAAAGGATATCGAATTCCACTTTTAGTCAAGTAACAAATTTGGCGTTTACATTGGTATAAAATGGAGAAGGGCGGGAGTTCAAACATTTCAGCAAGATATCCGGTTTTGGTTGAATTTCATTCAATCAAATTGCGATTCTGCCCGGAAAAAATCTAACATCTTGCACGACCGCAACCAGTCAAATCAACATCTTGCACGACCGCATCCAGTCAAATCAACATCTTGCACAGCCGCATCCTCGCAAAGCCGCACCACGCGCACCCATTCTGCCCGGCGCACGATAACGAAATATCTCCGGGTTCTTTCCCGGCAGCACGGATAATAAACAAACAGAGACTGACAGGACAGACATGCGATATGGCCAGTGTCCATCAGTCTCATTCGGGTCAAATGTCCATATGTTTTACTTTTATTTCGATTCTCTTCTCATATCCAGAGCGGCTCCTACGAAGCCTTTGAAAAGCGGGTGAGGCCTGTTAGGTCTGCTCTTGAATTCAGGGTGGTATTGAACACCTACAAAGAACGGTTTGTCCGAAAGCTCTACGGTTTCCACAAGCCTTCCGTCAGGAGAAGTTCCGCTGACGGTGAGGCCGCACTGTTCCAGCTTTTCTCTGTAGTCGTTGTTGAACTCGTATCTGTGGCGATGACGTTCATGGATTTCATGAGCATCATAGCAGCGCGCAAGGGTGGTGCCTTCCTTGATTACGCACGGGTATGCGCCGAGGCGGAGAGTGCCGCCTTTGTCGATGGTTTCACTCTGGCCCGGCATAAAGTCTATTACCTTGTTTTTGCAAAGTTCGTCGAACTCTCCCGAGTTGGCGCCTTTTATGCCGGCGACGTTCCGCGCGTATTCTATCACGGCCACCTGCATTCCCAGACATATACCTAAATACGGAAGATTTTCCTCGCGGGCGTATTTTGCGGCCTGTATCATACCTTCAACGCCTCTCTCGCCGAAGCCGCCCGGAACGAGTATTCCGTCGAGACCTTTAAGCTTTTCGGAAGCGTTTTCCGAATTTATTTCTTCCGAGTCTATCCAGTGAATTTTTATGTGGGTGTTATGATAATATCCGGCGTGACGAAGGGCTTCGGATACGGAAAGATAAGCGTCGTGAAGCTCTACATACTTGCCGACAAGTCCTATGTTAACCGTATAAGGACGGGATTTTATCCTGTCTACCATAGCCGTCCACTCAGCCATGTCGGGATCCGGGGCGTCGATGCCCAGCTCTCTGCAGACAACGGATGAGAAACCGGCCTCTTCCAGCATCAGCGGAGCCTCATAAAGATTCGGAAGGGTGATGTTCTCTATGACGCAATCCGGCTTGACATTGCAGAAAAGAGATATTTTTTTGAAGATGGATTCTTCCAGATGCTCGTTGCATCTGAGTACAATTATGTCCGGGTTTATACCCATTCCCTGAAGTTCCTTAACCGAGTGCTGGGTAGGCTTGGACTTATGTTCGCCGGAGCCTTTCAGGTAAGGAACGAGAGTTACATGGATGAACAGGCTGTTTTCCTTGCCGACTTCCAGGGATATCTGACGAACGGCTTCCACGAACGGCTGGGATTCAATGTCGCCGATAGTGCCGCCTATTTCGGTGATGACCACGTCGGCCCCGGCCGTTCTTCCGACTCTGTAGATAAAATCCTTGATTTCGTCTGTGATGTGAGGAATTACCTGAACCGTGGAACCGAGGTACTCTCCGCGGCGCTCTTTGTTAAGAACATTCCAGTATACTTTTCCCGTGGTCAGGTTCGAATATTTACTGAGATTTTCGTCGATGAAACGCTCGTAATGACCCAGGTCAAGATCAGCCTCCGCTCCGTCCTCGGTTACGAATACTTCTCCGTGCTGAAACGGGCTCATGGTTCCCGGATCCACATTGATATACGGATCCAGCTTCTGAGCCGCAACTTTAAGTCCTCTGGCTTTCAGGAGTCTTCCCAGGGACGCGGCGGTGATACCTTTACCCAATCCCGATACGACTCCGCCTGTAACAAAAACATATTTAGTCATAAGATGCCTCCTGTAATTACAATATTATCTTATGATAGAAAGCGTCTGTCAATGCAAAAATCAATCCCGGCAGGACAGGATACCTCGCCAGGATTCTTCGTATAGTATTCGATTAACGAGTCAAAGACCGCCGTAAGATCACGATGATTACTGCCTGCCCTTATGAGAAATAGAATTTTGAACAGGAAAACCGAGATGAGACTACACTATTCAGCTGCGAGTTAAGATATTTTCATATTTTATCAGGTTTTGGTTGAATCATTAAACCGAATCGCGTTTTTGCACGAAAAAAGTCTAACGGCCCGCATTCCCCCCCTAAAAAAATCCACATCATGCCTGCCTGCCCGGCAGACAACGTCAATTATTTATCTAACGGCCCGAAATCGCAAAAACGGAACGTTAACTATGGAACTTTTCGGGGGAGCTTTTTTACGGTATACTATCCTCTGTGTTT
>CASFAX010000070.1 GCA_949292945.1 uncultured Bacillota bacterium
ATATTGCCATCCTCCTTACACTGTAATCATGTCGTCGACGCTCTTGCCGCTCGGAATCATAGGAAGAACTCTTTCCTCTCTGGAAATGATGCACTCGATCCAGACAGGTCCGTCCTCCTTGAGGGCTTTCTCAAAGGCTGCCTTGAACTCTTCCGGCGTCTCCGCCCTGAAGCCTTTGGCGCCCATGGCCTCCGCCAGCTTCACGTAATCGGTCTTTCTTTCCGGCGTGGTGCTGGAGTATCTCTTTTCATAGAACAAAGTCTGCCACTGGTAAACCATTCCCAGAACCTGATTGTTCATGATAACCGTTATGATGGGAAGCTTCTCGCTTACAGCGGTGCATCCTTCGTTGAAGTTCATGTGAAAAGATCCGTCGCCGGTAATGTGTATTACCCTGTCGTCAGGGCAGCCTATCTTGGCGCCAATGGCAGCTCCGTAGCCGTATCCCATGGTTCCGAGACCTCCGCTGGTGAGGAACTTCTTAGCCTTGTGATGCTTTATGAACTGAGCCGCCCACATCTGGTGCTGGCCTACGTCGGTAACGTAGATGGTGTTTTCGTCGGTCATATCGCATATTGCGTGGATAACCTCCGCCGGATGGAGCTTGCAGTGAGCATCCTTATATATTCTGTCCTTGTTCTTCCAGCCGGTAACTCTCTCGTTCCACTCAGTCCGCTTCTTTTCCTCCACGTAAGGAAGGATTCTCATGAGGAAATCCTTTATATCTCCCACGCAGCATCTGTCTATTTCAACATTCTTATTTATTTCGCTCTTATCTATGTCCACCTGGATTATCTTAGCGCGGCGGGCGAACTTCTCAGGATTTAAAGCAACTCTGTCGCTGAACCTTGCTCCCAGAGTGATTACCAGATCCGCCTGATCTATGGCTCTGTTCGCGGCTACCGATCCATGCATTCCCACCATGCCAAGGTCGTGAGGATTATCGTATCCGATGACTCCTGCGGCCATCAGCGTGTGAACTACAGGTATGTCGGCCTTTTCAATAAGGGCTTCCAGTTCTTTACACGCTTCAGAAGCAACCACGCCGCCTCCTATATAGCAGACAGGTTTTTCGGCTGCATTTATGAGCCGTACCATGGCTGCCATATCCTCTCTTTCCATCTTAGGAAGAGGCTTCAGAGGAAGAGGTTCCTTTCTTTCGTATTCGGTCATATCCGACGTAGCATCCTTTGTTATATCCACGAGAACAGGACCCTTCCTTCCGCTCTCAGCTATTCTGAAAGCTTCCCGCAGGGTATCCGCAAGATCTTCAACGTGGTTTACAAAAAAGTTATGCTTGGTGATGGCCATGGTTATGCCCGTAATACATACTTCCTGAAATGCGTCCCGGCCTATGAGATGGTCCGGCACATTGGACGTGATTGCCACCATGGGAATGCTGTCCATATATGCCGTCGCAATACCCGTAACCAGGTTGGTCGCTCCCGGACCGCTGGTGGCGAAAACTACTCCCGTCTTTCCCGTCGCCCTCGTATATCCGTCTGCGGCATGGGCTGCGCCCTGCTCGTCTGCGGTGAGGACGTGTCTTATCTTATCCTTATTTTTATAAAGTTCGTCGTATACGTTGAGGGCTGCCCCTCCCGGATAGCCGAAAACCGTATCTACTCCGTGTTCTCTGAGAACCTCAACGACGATCTGTGAACCCGTCATTCTCATAAGTCTGTTCCTTCTAAAACCATTCACAGGTCATTAAACTAAGCTGTAACTTACCCAGCGATGCACTAGTTTTCCATCGCATGTTTCTATTATAGACTTGCCATGATAAATGTCAACACTTTTTGTGTTTCAAAACAAAAAAATCTTATTTTGTTTTAGAAAAAACACAACTTATTTTATTGACAAAAGGTTCTCCTTACGTTATATTAGTATGGTAATTAAAGATGCGATGAAGGGAATAAATTAAGGATAACCCGTTTCAGAGAGGAACCGGTACGGTGAAAGGTTCTGCGGGTTCTTTAGTGTCTCACCCCCGAGCAGCCTTGAAAACGAGTGGGCGCCTTTGCGCCAAGAAGAGTGGTACCGCGGACATATTCGCCTCTTCAGCTTACGCTGAGGAGGCTTTTTTACACTCTGTATTTACATTATATATGATTCCGCCGTCCCTCGTCATAATTTATTTAAATCGGAGGTCAACCTTAAAATGAAAAATTACGAGAAGTACAAAATCGGCTATTACAATCCTCCTGCTCCTTGTGGAAAGTGGATGAAGAAAGACCACATCGAAAAAGCTCCCATCTGGTGCAGCGTAGACTTAAGAGACGGCAATCAGGCCCTAATCGTTCCAATGAGTCTGGATGAAAAGCTAAACTTCTTCGATTTTCTGGTTAAGATAGGATTTAAAGAAATAGAAGTGGGATTTCCTGCCGCTTCCGAAACCGAATACGAATTCGTAAGAAAGCTCATAGAGGAAAACAGAATTCCGGATGACGTGACTATTCAGGTTCTCACCCAGTCCAGAAAGCACATAATAGATAAGACGTTCGAAGCCTTAAAGGGTGTAAAGCACGCTATCGTCCACCTCTACAACTCCACATCCTTTGCCCAGAGGCAGCAGGTGTTCAGAGCTTCCGAGGAGGAAATCATCCAGATAGCAAAGGACGGAGCCGTTCTCATAAAAGAGTACGCTGCAAAGCATCCCGAGTCCGACTTCAGATTCGAGTATTCTCCGGAAAGCTTCACGGGAACCGAGATGGAGTTTGCAGCCCGCATATGCAACGAAGTCATAGACATATGGAAGCCGACTCCGGATAAGAAGGTTATAATCAACCTTCCTGCCACCGTGGAAATGTCTCTTCCTCACATATTCGCAAACCAGATAGAGTACATGTGCGACCACCTTCACAACAGGGAAAACGTCATCGTCTCCCTCCATCCTCATAACGACAGAGGTACGGGAGTTGCCGATGCGGAGCTGGGAATTCTGGCAGGTGGAGACCGCATAGAGGGAACCCTCTTCGGAAACGGCGAGCGCACGGGAAACGTTGATATAGTAACCCTTGCCATGAACATGTTCACTCACGGAGTGGATCCTGAGCTGGACTTCTCCGACATGCCTTCCGTAGTGGACGCATACGAGACTTACACAGGCATGAAGGTAAGCCCTCGCCAGCCTTACGGCGGAAGCCTGGTGTTTGCGGCCTTCTCCGGTTCGCATCAGGATGCCATCGCAAAGGGCATGAAGTGGCGTGAGGAAATGGATCCTTCAAAGTGGACAGTTCCTTACCTTCCTCTCGACCCTCACGACGTGGGAAGAGAATACGACGGCGACGTTATAAGGATAAACAGCCAGTCCGGAAAGGGCGGCGTAGCATACATCCTGGAGCACAACTTCGGATTCGACATTCCTAAGGCAATGAGAGCTGAAGTGGGATATATGATGAAGGAAATATCCGATCACAACCACGAGGAGCTGGAGCCTCAGGAGATATACGACGCCTTTGCCAAGGAGTACATAAACGACTTTGACCCTCTCGACATTACAGACGCCACCTTCGGCCACCTTTCATCCACAAAGGAAGAGGACGACAGCAGCGTAAGCGTAAAGATGAGAGTCGTCATTGGCGACGAAGTATACCACCTGGATGCCGAAGGAAACGGCCGTCTGGACGCTGTCAGCAACGCTCTGAAGAAGACAAAGTATCACTTCGACTACAAGTTCATAACCTATTCGGAGCACGCCATCAGCGCAGATTCCAACTCCAAGGCGGCATCCTACGTCTGCATAGCCGACGCAAACGGCAACAACTACTGGGGAGTCGGAACTCACACGGACATAATACTGGCATCGGTTAACGCGCTGGTAAGCGCACTGAACAGGATGAACAAGAAGATTCACTTCATTAAGAAATAAGCGCATATACAAAAGGAGGAAATAATCATGGGAATGACGATGACCCAGAAGATTCTGGCCGCTCATGCGGGACTTGAATCAGTTAAAGCCGGTCAGCTCATAATGGCGGATCTGGACATGGTTTTAGCCAACGATATAACCGGACCCGTATCCATTGCGGAATTTGACGGCGCAGGTTTTGACAGCGTATTCGATAAATCAAAGGTATCCCTTGTCATGGACCACTTTGTTCCGAACAAGGACATAAAGAGCGCCGAGCAGTGCAAGGCGTGCAGAACCTTTGCCAAGAGATTCGATATCGATAACTTCTACGACGTGGGAGAGATGGGCATAGAGCACGCTCTCCTTCCGGAAAAAGGCCTTGTTATTCCGGGAGACGCCGTAATAGGCGCAGATTCCCACACATGTACGTACGGGGCCTTAGGCGCATTTTCAACAGGAGTAGGCTCCACTGACCTTGCTGCAGGCATGGCGACGGGACAGGCCTGGTTCAAGGTGCCTTCGGCGATTAAGTTTAACCTTACCGGAAAGCTGGGAAAATGCGTAAGCGGCAAAGACGTCATCCTTCACATCATAGGCATGATAGGAGTTGACGGAGCTCTCTATAAATCCATGGAATTTACAGGCCCCGGCGTAGCGTCCCTCTCCATGGACGACCGCCTGTGCATAGCTAACATGGCAATAGAGGCAGGGGGCAAAAACGGCATTTTCCCGGTAGACGACGTTACCATAGAATACGTCA
>CASFAX010000071.1 GCA_949292945.1 uncultured Bacillota bacterium
CAAAGAGCCAGACGCATAGACGCAGAGCCGATAACTTGCAAGGTATCCCTTGCAGGTATCGGCTTTTCTTTTTCATAAAAAACAGCAACCTGCCCCGCTCAACGGGGAAAGAAAAAAACCGTTGCGGGGCAGGTTGATTTTGTGCGCTTATTCTACATATCCCAGCGGCGGTTTTGAGAAATCGAGGCCGTCGTTTTCTTTATGCATGAAGGAGTGATGTAGGATCGGCAGCCTCGGAAGGAGCTGCCATGTATCACATAGCCTTTCGACATAAAACAACAAGAGCAAGCTTGTCAAAAAAAGTCTGTTCTCATTATCGGGATATTCCGGCTATGAAGATGAACAAATAAATCATGTAAATACTTCTGTCAATTCCTTTGCGCCTGTCCGCATTTTGCGGATGGGCGCTTTTTGCCGTTTATGTGGGCCTTCGTCATCTGACGGAGCCTTTCATAAAAATTTCTTTCCTTTCCAGGTTGCCAAAATCTCAATTCTTGGATTACTGAGGCGAAAGGGAGGAAATCACCACCCCGCACCTGTGCGGCGCGAAGGGAGGTGAGAATATGAAAGACTCCCATGAGCAACGCATTCAAAATCAGTTTGGCGCCTTCTGCGTCAGGGTTTTGAAGAATGAGGCCCGGCATATCCAACGTGACTATGCCAGCCTTCTGAACCAGGAAAAGCCTTTGGACGAGCTGACAGCCTCCGAGTTGGAACAGACCGCCGTGTGGGACGATTACTTTATGGACGAGCATGTCTTTGAAGTATTGGGACTTTCGGTAGTCGTGACCGGGAATGTCCTGGCTGATGCGTTAGCGCAGTTGCCGGAAGGCAAGCGGGATGTAATCCTGCTGTCCTACTTCTTGGGTATGACGGATCGAGAAATCAGCGAAAAGCTGCACATCGTTCATCAGACCGTATCCAAGCGGCGGCTCGCTACGCTGAAAGAACTGTACGAATATCTGGTAAAGGAGGGATTTGAATGGCCGGACATGTAAAGTCCATTCCGGTGCCTGTAATTCTGGCAGCTGTGAATGGTGACGAGAATGCTCTTGCTGCTGTCGTCGCTCATTATCAGAAGTACATTCGGGCTCTTGCCACCAGACCGGTGAAGGACGAGTATGGGAACGAATACCTGTATGTGGACGAAGATATGCGGCTCAGGCTGGAAACGAAGCTGATACATAGCATCGTGACGAGCTTCAAGGTGTTGCCGGTCTAAAGTTGTTCGGGGTAAGTTTCGCTCCCTTTCCTTGCTCCTGACGAACCGGCAGCGGAGTCCATGATCCTTGACAAAGAAAGCCTCCGGGCAGCATAAGGCAGACGGATACGATCTGTCTGTGTGGAGCCGGTCGGCCGGTGCGCCATGACCCTGTTGCAAGTCCGCAGGACGGGACCCCTACCAAACAGGTGAGCGACAAAACCAGGCCGCAACGCAAACAGGTGTGGCAGCCTGCGGGCGAGGATGCACAGGCAGGATAATGATACTCCCGCGTTGAACGCCCTCAAAGCATTGCGCGGCGCACCCATCAGCATGGGCCGGGGTGAGATTCCCGTGGAGCTGTGGCCAGCAGCCGTCCGTTTTTTGTCTCTTTCGTTTTCGACTATACGCAAATGAAAGGGGATTATTATGCAAGATCATAATTCTGTTTCAAGTGGTAAAAAACCGCAGGACAACCCTTTGAAAGAAAAAACGACCTATCGCTTCGGCAATAGGTCGTTTGTGGTAGAGTCAGTTTTCAAAGAGGAAAGCCCGGATACCCTGGGCAGCGTCCTCCTTCGATTGATGAAGGCCGAACATGAGAAAATGTAAACTTTCCATACTCGGCTGACACGGGCAGAGGACAGCGGTATAATTGTATTGGGAATACAAGATATGCGCTGTTCGGCTGTCCAGGAAGGAGGACTTATGAGACAGTCGAATAACAAAAAATCCCGCGATGTGACCGCTTTCCTCTACGAGCGTCTTTCCCGTGACGATAATCTGGAGGGTGAGAGTTACAGCATCGGCAACCAGAAAAAGCTGTTGACCAAAGTGGCAAAAGAGAAAGGCTACACCAACCTGATCCATTTTTTGGACGATGGCATTTCCGGCGTCACGATGGACCGCCCCGGTTTTGTGGATATGATCCAGCAGTTGGAACAGGGCCGGGCCGCTGCGGTATTTGTCAAAGACCTTTCCCGTTTGGGTCGTAACTACATCGAGGTCGGCAGGCTGACCGAGGAATTTTTCCCGGAGCATGACATTCGCCTGGTGGCGGTATCTGACAACATCGACACCGCCGAAGGTGAGAACGAGTTGGCGCCGATCCGCAATCTGTTCAATGAGTGGTACGCCCGCGACATCAGCAAGAAACGGCGTATCAGCAACAAAATCAAGGGAAATGCGGGCGAGCCGATGGGCCAGCCTCCCTACGGTTACATCAAAGACCCCGACAATCCGAAACGGTGGATCGTGGACGATGAGGCCGCCCAGGTGGTTCGGCGGATTTACAGCATGACCCTGGAGGGCTACGGGACGGAGCAGATCGCCACGCAGCTTGAAAAGGAAGAAATCCTTACCCCACGTGCCTATTGGCTGAAAAAGGGCATCAAGCGCCCAGGAAAGGGAAAGCAACAGCCCGCTACCAAGTGGAACAGTTCCACCGTGACCAAAATCCTGTCTTTACAGGAATATTGCGGTGACATTCTCAACTTCAAGACCTACTCCAAATCTTACAAGAACAAAAAGAGGTTGGAGAATGACCGTGAGAATTGGGTTATCTTCAAGGATGTCCACGAGCCGATCATCGAACGATCCGTATTTGAACAGGTACAGCAAAAGCGGGGAAAAATCCGCAAGCGCCGCACCAACGAAGGCGAGCACAATATGTTCTCCGGCCTGCTGGTCTGTGCTGACTGCGGCTGCAATCTTCACTTCCATTTCAATCAGGGCAACCCGGAGATTAAGTATTTCAACTGTTCCAACTACAAAGGTAATCGTGGGAGTTGTACTTCCACCCACTATGTCCGAGTAGATTTTCTGGAACAGGTGGTGCTTGGTGAAATCCGGCGCCTGACGAAGTTCGCCAGCCTCTATGAGGACGAATTTCTGAAAGCGGTGATCGGGCACTCCCAGCAAGCGGCGGAGACCGACCGCAAGCTGAAGGAGAAGGAATTGAAAGCCATGCTTGCCCGTGACGAGGAACTGGATGGGCTGTTTGAACGCATCTATGAGGACAATGTTTCCGGCAAACTCTCCGATGACCGTTTTGCGAAAATGTCCAGACGGTATGAGGACGAGCAAAAGGAGCTGGCGGAGAAAATCAAAAAGCTCCGCTCCGAAATTGAGAAGCAGAGCAGTCAGGCCATGACCACGGATATGTTTATCTCTTTGGTACGAAAGTATACCCGCGCACGCAAGCTCACACCCCGGATGCTCAACGAGTTGGTTGAGAAAATCGAGGTTTACCATGCGGAGAAAATTGATGGTGTGTGGGAGCAGCGGCTTCGCATCCATTATAACTGCGTGGGAGAAATCACAATCCCTAAAATGCTGCCCCTGCCCATCCCTGATGTGACCGTCAATACCCGGAAGGGGGTGTTCGTCAACTACACCCCAGCAGAAATCGCCGGATGAAAACAACAAAAAAAGACGAGTGTTCTTACAGCTTTTCAAATGCTATAAGAACACTCGTCATGGAGCGAATGACGGGAATCGAACCCGCATTATCAGCTTGGGAAGCTGAAGTTCTGCCATTGAACTACATCCGCATGAGCGATTTCAACGCTCCTTAATTATATCACATATCGACCTGGTTTTCACTGCTTTTTTTGCCCGCCGAGACCTTTATGGCCCAGGCCTTTATCTCGTCTGCCTTTTCATCTACTTCACAGCCCTTTACCACAAGACCTTCTCTCACTTCGGCTCCCGGGCAGGTTTCCGCAATTCTGCTTTCGCTCTTCCCCATTCCGCTTCCTTCGTGGGTACAGAACGGGTAAATTACCTTGCCGCTCCAGTCGAAGGATTCCAGGAAGGTATATACGGCCATGGGCATATCTCCGCAGTAGTTTGGAAATCCCAGATAGATTTCATCGTAGCCTTCGATGGTTTCAGGCTTTGACAGAAGTTCCGGTCTGGCCTTTGCCCTGAAATCAGCCACGGCTTCCTTTACGCACGTGTCGTAATCTGAAGAATAGGGAATCTTCTGCTCGATTTTAAAAACATCGGCTCCTGTAGCCTCAGCAATAAAACCTGCGGCTTTTTCGGTATTTCCCACCTCCAGATACCTGCGTTCTCCTTTAAAATAATTTTCTCCTGCTCTCGAATAATATGCAACCAGTGCAGCCATTTTCATCTCACCTCTTTCTCACTCTATAAGCATCGCGTCACCATATGAGAAGAATCTGTACTTTTCCCTTACAGCTTCCTCATAAGCTTCCAGAATCTTTTCCCTGTCGTAAAGAGCCGATACCAGCATCATCAGCGTTGAACCCGGAAGGTGGAAGTTGGTTATGAGGGCGTCTATCATCTTAAACTCGTATCCCGGATAGATAAATATATCGGTACTTCCCGCCCCCGGCATAATTTCACAGAATCCCGTCTCGGAATTTCTTACGGACGCGCTTTCAACGGTCCTTACCGAAGTCGTTCCCACAGCTATAATCCTGCCTCCTGACTTTTTCGTCTCGTTTATTATCCTGGCCGTTTCCTCGCTGACGCTGTACTCCTCAAAGTGCATGTGGTGATCTTCGATGTTTTCGCACTTAACCGGTCTGAACGTTCCTATGCCCACGTGTAGGGTTACGTAAACACATTTTACGCCCTTCTCTTCACACTTTGTCAGAAGCTCCTTCGTAAAGTGAAGTCCCGCCGTAGGCGCCGCCACAGAGCCTTCCTCCCGGCAGTACACCGTCTGGTACATATCCCTGTCTTCCTCTTCCGCTGCTCGCTCTATGTATGGAGGAAGGGGCATGGAGCCTACTTCTTCAAGCCGCTCCATGAAAATCCCGTCATATTCAAATCTGACCTTTCTCGTTCCGTCCTCTCCGAAGGCTTCTATATGAGCTTTCAGCTTCTTTCCTTCTTCATCGGAAAAAACGACGGAATCCCCCGGCTTAAGCCTTCGTCCCGGCCTTACCATGGATTCCCAGAGATCCCCGTCGATGCGTTTTATTAGGAGAAACTCCACCTTTGCTCCCGTTCCTTCCTTCACGCCGAAAATCCTTGCAGGAAGAACCTTGGAATCGTTCATGACAAGGCAATCCCCCGGATTCAGATATTCGAGTATGTCGTAAAAGTGCCTGTGGCTTACGGTTCCCTCTTTGCGGTTTAATACCATGAGCCTGCACCGGTCTCTCTCCTCCATAGGATGCTGGGCTATGAGTTCATGAGGAAGATCGTAGCTGAAATCATCTGTTCTCATTATGTCTATTCGTCCTTTCCCGGCGCTTCGAGCCCCATGTGACGGTATCCTGCGTCGGATACCATCCTTCCCTTCTGGGTCCTGTAAAGAAGTCCCTTCTGAATGAGATACGGCTCGTATGCGTCTTCTATGGTTATTCTCTCCTCGCCTATGGCTGCCGCTATGGTGTCTATTCCAACCGGGCCGCCGCCGAACTTCTCTATTATAGCTGAAAGAATCTCCCTGTCAATTCTCTCAAGGCCCATGCTGTCTACGCCAAGAGCCTTAAGGGCTGCCTTTGTTATATCTCCATCTATCTGACCGTTTCCTCTCACCTGAGAAAAGTCCCTCACCCGCTTCAAAAGCCTGTTTGCTACTCTCGGCGTACCTCTGGAGCAGCTTGCCATAAGCTCCAGGGATTCGTCGTCAGGCTCAGCGCCCAGAAGAGACGCCGACCGCTTTATTATCTTCTT
>CASFAX010000072.1 GCA_949292945.1 uncultured Bacillota bacterium
GTGCTCGGCAATGACCCAAAATCAGCAAATCAGTAGCACGCAAATGCTCGGAATCCACCTGCTTCGAGGTGATTCCGAGCATCTTTACTTTCATGTTATCCCATTTTGTGCTCGTAAGTTGCGTTCAATGACCGATTTCCGAGCATATTCGTGCTCGCAAAACCCGCATTTTGGGTGAATTCCGAGCTTTCGGCGTTACGTCACACAGTTGCTGCGCCATAATACCACGCTATCGCCGCTCCGGCTGCTTAGAGCACCTGCCCCTACACTTCACCGGCGGCTTCCTTCATGGCGGCTTCATCTTTTGCGCGCTTTTCGGCGATGCTTTCGGCGAGCATCATGTCTTTCACCTTCATGAGACGGGTCTGGCTGCTGCGCTCGTTTTCGTCCAGCTTCATCGTTATATACCTTATGGTGACCTGAAGCCTTGGAATCATAACGTATTCCAGCGCGTTTACACGGCGGCGGGTCTTTTCCAGCTCTGCTGCCAGCAGCTGAACCTGTTTCTCCTTTGCGGCCAGTTCCAGAAGCTTTGGGAAGAGGTCTGACAGGGCCACTATGGCGTTATCCAGTTCTCCCGACGTTCTGGCAAAGCCGTAAGGGAAGATATCAGCCGGGTTTTCAGCTTTTGTCTTAAATGAAAACTCGGGAACGTCGACGCTCATTATGTTCCGGCGGCTGACCTGAAGCTCTACTCCCTGCTTTGGAATCATCAGGGATTCCTCCATAACCTCGTTGCTTATTATGGCTGCGGCTACGGAAAAGTTGCTGTAGACGGCTCCAAGTTCTTCTTCGACTTCCTTTCTCAGCCTGCCGTTTTCACGGGCAAGTTCAAGGAAGTTCTTCATCAGCTCGTCCCGCTTGTCCTTCAGAAGCTTGTGACCTCTCGTGGCGGTGGCCAGGCGTCGCTTCAGCTGAGTGAGCATCATCCTGGTCGGGTTTACATTCATCCGTTCCACTACTGATCACCTGCCTGATTGTAGTACTTGTCCAGATACTCGTCGCGGATTCTCTTGAGCTCACCCTTTGGCAGAAGTCTTAAAAGTTCCCAGCCCGTATCCAGAGTTTCCTCTATGGTTCTGTCCGTAGTGTACCCCTGGGAAACGTACTTTTCCTCAAATTCCCGGCTGAACTGGGCGTATATGAGGTCTGTTTCTGAAAGAGCCGCTTCGCCAAGGATTGTCATCAGCTCCAGGCTCTCTTTACCTTTTGCATAGGCTGCAAAGAGCTGGTTCATGGTGTCGGCGTGATCCTCTCTGGTCTTTCCCTTTCCTATACCCTTGTCCTTAAGACGGGAAAGGGACGGCATTACGTCGATAGGAGGTTTTATACCCTTTCTGAAAAGCTCTCTGGAAAGGATTATCTGCCCCTCCGTAATGTATCCGGTAAGATCCGGAATCGGGTGGGTCTTGTCGTCCTCAGGCATTGTCAGAATAGGAATCATGGTGATGGATCCTTCGTATCCCTTTTTCCTTCCCGCTCTCTCGTACATGGTGGCAAGGTCGGTATACAGGTATCCCGGATATCCTCTTCTTCCCGGAACTTCCTTTCTGGCTGCTGAAACCTCTCTGAGGGCCTCAGCGTAGTTGGTTATATCGGTCATTATTACGAGAACGTGCATTCCAAGGTCGAAGGCCAGGTATTCTGCCGCGGTGAGAGCCATTCGCGGTGTTGCTATACGCTCTACGGCCGGGTCGTTGGCCAGGTTCATGAACATTACCGTCCTGTCTATGGCTCCTGTTCTTCTGAAGTCCGATGCAAAGAAGTCAGCCTCTTCGTAGGTGATGCCTATGGCGGCAAATACTACGGCGAAGTTGCTCTCTCCGTCGAGAACCTTGGACTGCCTCGCTATCTGAGCCGCAAGCTCGGAGTGAGGAAGTCCGGAAGCTGAGAATATAGGGAGTTTCTGCCCTCTTACCAAAGTGTTCAGCCCGTCTATGGCCGACACTCCCGTCTGAATGAACTCTGCCGGATAGTCTCTGGCTGCCGGATTCATCGGAAGTCCGTTTATGTCAAGGCGCTTTTCCGCTATGATTTCAGGTCCGCCGTCTGCCGGCCTTCCCATTCCGTCAAAGACTCTTCCCAGGATTTCAGGAGAAACGGCCAGCTGCATTCCGTGTCCGGAAAAGCTTACGGTGCTCTCCTTAAGGTTTATGCCTGCGGCGCTGTCAAAGAGCTGAACAAGCACGTCCTTTCCGTTTATTTCCAGAACCTTGCAGAGTCTCTTCTCTCCCGACGGCAGGGTTATTTCTCCCAGCTCGTCGTAAGTGGCTCCTTCAACGTCCTTTACCAGCATCAGCGGGCCGGCAACTTCAGATATGGTCTTATATTCTTTAATCATCGTCTCTCGCCTCCCCTGCTGTCAGTCTCTCCGTTTCTTCCTTAAGTTCTGCCATTATCTCATCGAAGCTTTCGTCTATCTTCTCTTCTTCGATGTATTTGAATCTTCCTATCTTCTCTCTCACGTCCATGGCAGCTATTTTGTTAAAGTCCGCACCTTTCTTTACAGCCTCCGTCGACTGTTCAAAGAATGCGATGATAAGCTTCAGAAGCTTGTACTGCTTGTTCATGGACGAATACGTATCTATTTCGTGGAAAGCGTTCTGGTGGAGATAGTCCTCTCTTATGGACCTGCACGCTTCCAGCTTTACTCTGTCCTCAAAGGACAGGGCGTCTGCTCCAACCAGCTGAACGATTTCCTTTAGCTCCGATTCCTCCTGCAAAAGTCTGAGAGCGGTTCCTCTTAAGGCAGGGAACTCCTTGCTCACGTTCTCCTCGTACCACTTTGTCAGCCTGTCCACGTAGAGGGAATAGCTCTGAAGCCAGTCGATAGCCGGAAAGTGTCTCTCGTATGCAAGGGAGGAGCTGAGGCACCAGAACACCTTTACAATACGAAGGGTTGCCTGGGATACAGGCTCCGACGTGTCGCCTCCCGGAGGAGATACTGCTCCTATTGCAGAAAGAGCTCCGATTCTTCTGTCTTTGCCCAGGGTCACGACTCTTCCGGCTCTCTCGTAGAACTGAGCCAGCCTCGATGCAAGATATGCAGGATACCCTTCTTCGCCCGGCATCTCCTCGAGACGGCCGGACATTTCTCTTAAAGCCTCGGCCCATCTGGAAGTGGAATCCGCCATGAGGGCTACGGAATATCCCATGTCCCTGAAGTATTCTGCAATGGTTATTCCGGTATATATGGAAGCTTCACGGGCTGCTACCGGCATGTCCGAGGTGTTGGCTATGAGAACTGTCCTCTTCATGAGTGATTCTCCGCTCCGGGGATCCTTCAGCTCAGGAAACTCCATGAGCACATCTGTCATCTCGTTTCCGCGCTCTCCGCATCCAATGTAGACAACGATGTCCGCATCCGCCCATTTTGCCAGCTGATGCTGTACAACCGTTTTGCCCGAGCCGAAAGGCCCCGGAACTGCGGCCACACCGCCTTTGGCTATAGGAAACATTGTATCTATTACCCGCTGTCCGGTCATGAGAGGCATTTCCGGAACCAGCTTCTCCTTATACGGTCTGCCCCGTCTTACAGGCCACTTCTGCATGAGGGTAAGGTCTTTTATCTCCCCCTCGTAGGTTCTGACTTTGCAGACCGTCTCCTCTACGGTGAATGAACCTGTCTCTATGGATTCGACCACTCCGTGAATGCCTGCCGGAACCATGATTCTCTGCTCCACCACAGGGGTTTCCTGAACGGTACCGATAATATCTCCCGCTTCAACCTTGTCTCCGGGCTTTGCGCTCGGAACGAAAGTCCACTTCTTCTCCCTGTCGAGGGCCGGCACCTTTATTCCTCTGGTGATATTCGGCCCCGATTTTTCCATCATGGCTACCAGCGGACGCTGAATACCGTCGTACATTGTCTCGATAAGTCCCGGCCCCAACTCTACGGAAAGGGGCGCTCCCGTCGATTCCACCGGCGCTCCCGGGCCTATGCCTGCCGTCTCCTCGTAAACCTGAATGGAGGCCATGTCTCCCCTCATCTCTATTATTTCACCGATAAGTCCAAGGTCTCCTACTCTGACAACGTCGAACATATCGGCGTCTTCCATGCCCGAGGCTACTACCAGCGGGCCGGATACCTTTACAATCTTTCCGACACTCATCTATTTTCCACCTCCAAACAGGATATCAGCTCCGACAGCTCTTTCCACCGCCTTGCTCACGTTCCTCATACCGTCTCCGGTAGGTCCCTTTCTGCCCGGCAGGGCTATAACGGCCGGAAGCATTTCATCCTTGTATCTGTCTATTTCTTCCTCTATCTCTGCGGCCAGCTCTTCGGTAATGTATATTATTCCGTAGTCGCTTTCAGCCATGCGCCTCAAAGCCTTTGCAGCCTCTTCCCCTGTTCTTGCCGGAAAGGCGTCAATTCCTACGGCT
>CASFAX010000073.1 GCA_949292945.1 uncultured Bacillota bacterium
CTGAACTCTTTGAGCGATTTAAGGAGACCGGACTGATAGAAATACAAGGAGGACGAAATGAAGATAAAAGCTGACAGGATTTTCATCAATGCCAGAGCCTATACCCTTGAGGCTGAAGGCGTATGCAAAGATGCAATCGTCGTTAAGGACGGACTTTTCGAGTACGTGGGAACATCTTCCGAGGCTCTTGAAAAATACGAATCTGACGACATCATAGATCTGGAAGGAAAGACGGTTCTTCCGGGAATGGGAGATTCACATCTTCACTTTTTTGCATTCTGCCAGACGTTTACGACTGTAGATCTGGGCGGAGCGAAGAGCAAGAAAGAGGCTATGGAAAGACTGGCCGCCAAGGCTGCGGAGACTCCTGAGGGAGAGTGGATAAAAGGCTCCAACTTCGATCAGTCAAAGTGGGATGACTGTGAAGATCAGCTCCCTACCAGGGAGGATCTGGATAAAGCGTCCACAAAACATCCCATCGTAATAAAGCGCGTATGCCTGCATACGGCCGTTGCAAACACGATGGCTCTCGAAAAGGCCGGGATAGGTAAAGGCTACGAGTTCGGTACAGGCGGAACGGTAGAGCTGGACGAAGAGGGAATGCCTAACGGCATATTCAGAGAACAGGCTTCCAAAATCTACGATGAGCTAATACCCGACCCGTTCCTGATTCCGGAAAATAAGAAAAAGTACATGAAGAAGGGATTCGATATGGCGGTTTCGTACGGCCTTACCATGATGCACACCTATGCTGCCGAAATATGGAAGTATTCTGAGGACATAAACGATTACATAGAACTGAACAGGAAAGGGGAGCTTCCTGTCAGGATGACGGTGTGTCTCGACTACTTCTACGATAAGCCTTTTGTTCCTGAGAAGGAGAGAAGAGACCCGTTCAGAGCGGCACAGTTTGGTACCTTTAAAATTTTCAGCGACGGATCTTTAGGCTCCAGATCGGCAAAGCTTTACGAGCCCTATGATGACGATCCTACCACAGATGGCATTCTCGTAATAAGCCAGGAGGATCTCAACGAAAGGATGCTCAAGGGATATGAAATGGGACTTCAGCCTGCAATACACTGCATAGGAGACAAGGGTCTCGACGTTGTTCTCACAGCCATAGAATATACTCTCGAAAAGAGCAGAGAGCACGGCATGACAAAGCGTGAGCAGGATGACAGACTTCCGTTCAGAATCATCCATGCTCAGATGGCAAATCCCGCTCTTATAGACAGGATGTCAAAGCTTCCTGTAGTGCTCGATATTCAGCCGTCGTTTTTCCTTACCGACCTTCACTGGATCAAGGAGCGCGTAGGAGAGAAGAGGGCCGCGATGAGCTATACGTGGAAAAAGTACCAGGATGCGGGGCTTTTAATGACGGGAGGGTCCGATTGTCCGGTAGAGATTTTCTCGCCTTGGAACGGAATATATTCTCTCGTATGCAGAAAGGACCTCGACGGATATCCTGAAGGCGGAGTTCAGCCTGAGGAGAAGCTTTCCAGATACGACGCGGTGTGCATGTTTTCGAAGAACATACCGTATGCCAACGGAGAGCAGGATCTGATGGGAACCATAGAGAAAGGCAAGTTCGCCGATATGGTGGTAATAGACAGGGATATCTTCACTATTCCTGAGGACGAAATCAAGGACGTTCAGGCTCTTAACACGTACCTTGCCGGAAAAGAGACTTACAGAAGAGAGCAGTAGGAGGAAGATGAGGAGACCTGGTCATGAAACTAAACTCTTTTGATGAAGTAAAGAGAATAACCGAAGAGATGGTGGCTATTCCCAGCATAAATAAGGAGCCTGAGGGAGAGTCAAGGGTAGCAAAGTATGTATACGACTTCTACATGGATCTCGATTATTTTAAAGAGCACCCTGAAAGAACGAAGATGTTCAAGACAAAGAACGACTTTGTCGACAGACATTCCACATACGCATATGTAAAGGGAACGAAAGGAAGCTCAGGAAGAACGGTTATTCTCATCGGACACATAGACACCGTAGGCGTGGATGATTTCGGAACCATAAAGGAGTACGCGTTCAGATGCAGCGAACTTCCTGAGAAGCTGAAGGAAACGTTTAAGCTGCCTCAGGAGGTTATAGACGATATCGAATCGGGAGAATACCTGTTCGGAAGAGGCGCTCTGGATATGAAATCCGGAGTGGCCGGACATATGTACCTGATAAAGTATTTTTCGCAGCATCCGGATGAGCTCGATGGGAATATTATAGCCATAGCCGAATGCGATGAGGAGGATAACTCCAAGGGTATAATCACAGCTCTCGACGAGCTTGTGGAGCTTAAACGAAAAGAAGGCTTTAAATATATCGCCTGCATCAACGCCGATTATTCAACTAACTACAGCCCGGGAGACGAGAACAGGTATATCTATTACGGAAGTATAGGAAAGCTTCTTCCGTGTTTTGCGGCCTTTGGAAAGGAGGCGCACGTAGGTCAGGCGTTCAGCGCCTTTGATCCGAATCTTCTAATTGCGGAGATTACGCGGAAGATGTCCCTGAACACGGATTTATGCGACATTGCTCAGGGCGAGGTCGCAATACCGCCTATCTCTCTGAAGCAGACGGATACGAAAGGTCCGTATACGGTTCAGACTGCGCTGACGGCGTTCAGCTACTACAACTTCTTCACTCACGGCTGGGACCCGGCTCAGGTTCTCGCAAAGAGTAGAGAGGTTGCAGTCAGCGCTTTTGAAGATGTGATAGATTATCTCCAGGCGCAGTACAGGAGGTTCTGCGAGCTGAGCAAGGTGCCTTACGTTCCGCTTGCGTGGAAGACGAGGGTTTACACGTGGAAGGAATTCTACGATTACCTTGCAGACATTCACGGAAAAGAATTTACGGATTATATCGCGAAATTCACCAGAGAGCTTCATGAAAACGACCCTGAAATGGATCTTAGAATGTTCGGCCTCAGGGTATGCGAAGAGGCCTGGAAGTGGAGCGAGGACAAGTCTCCTGCCGTCATAGTGTTCTTCGGCTCGGTATTCAGCGCAAGAATAGAGATGACAGGAAAGACCGATAAGGAAAAAGCTCTTCTTTCAGCAGTGGAGGGAGCAGTCGAAAAGATAAGGCCTGAAGCTGAGAGACAGATCAAAACAAGGATGTTTTACCCTTACATATCCGATTCAAGTTTCATGGCTGTATGCGATGATACGCTGGCTGTTCAGGCTCTTAAGGACAACATGCCTCAGTACGGGGTAAAATACACCCACGATATAGATAAGATCATGGAAATAAACGTTCCGGTCGTAAACATAGGAACATTTGGACGGGACGGCCATATGCTCACGGAAAGGGTCGACATGAAGCAGACATTCAGAAATGTTCCGAACATAACGTACGAGACGGTCAGAACTCTTCTCGGTTAGAACAGTCTGACAAATGTGAGGGCTATTCCGGCAGTTTAAATCAGTTTTTAAACTGCCGTATAGTACAATAGACGTACATATTAAGAAAGGGTTTCAGAAAGGATTTGTTATGGCTATTTTAGAATTAATTCAGGCGTTTGGAAACTGGTTCTGGGGACTTCCTATCCTTTTCCTTATCGTCGGCGGCGGTATCTGGATCGGATGCTGGCTGGGATTTATTCAGTTCAGAAAGTTCGGCTACATCTGTTCACAGACATTCGGTAAAATGTTCCAGAAAGGCGGAGACGGAGAGATTTCACCGTTCTCGGCAGCCTGCGCAGCTCTTGCGTCATCCATAGGCGCATCCAATATCGTAGGTGTACCTGCAGCCGTAGTAATGGGTGGACCTGGAGCAATCTTCTGGATCTGGCTCATCGCACTTATCGGATGCGGTACAAAATACTGCGAAATCGCACTTGCTATCAAGTACAGAGAGAAGAATGAAAACGGAGAGTGGAGCGGCGGTGCTCCTTACTACCTGAGAAGCCTTGGCGGTGGAATAGGTAAGTTTCTCGGAGCATGGTATGCTATAGGTCTTATGATCGAACTTATTCCTTCGCTCTGCACACAGGCAATGTCTGCAACAGAGCAGTTCAAGATTTTCGGAATTGACCAGCAGGTATCCGGAACCATAATCGCTATCCTTACGGCAATTATAATAGCAGGCGGCGTACAGAGAGTAACCAAGGTTACAGATATCATGACTCCTGTAATGGCTCTCCTTTACATGGCAGGCGGTATCGTAATCATATTCATGAATGCAGATCAGATTCTGCCGGCTCTCAGAGACGTATTCGTATACGCATTCACACCGCATGCTGCAGTAGGCGGATTTGCAGGATCCACTATCGCTCTTGCACTCAGATGGGGCGCTGCTCGAGGCG
>CASFAX010000074.1 GCA_949292945.1 uncultured Bacillota bacterium
AATCGTACCACGATAGCCTCTGAAATGATAGCTGCCATGCTACTATGAGCAGCAGACTTTGGTAAAACCGAGTATATCCGTGCTAGTGAACAGATGAAATCACCGATAATCCGAGCACGCGGGCTGTCTGAGGGCGTCCTACCAATCACCTCCGCCGCACACCCATAAGGCTTTGCCACCCACAAACCACTTGCCATACCAGGTGAATGGTGCTAAAATAATCTAAAAGAAACGATACGTTTCATACAGGAATATATATAGGAAACCGTCAAGAGTTGCAGCAGGCGAAGCTGCGGAGGGAAGATATATGAGAAGTAAAAGTTCCGAGCTTATGAAGAGAATCTGCGAATACGTTGAGAGCTACGTAATGAAGCACGGAGAATCGCCGTCCATGGCGGGAATCGGTGAAGCGATAGGCATATCCAAGGCTACAGCGTACAGGTATCTGGTGGAAATGGATAAGCTGGGACTCGTAAGCTATGACGGTAAAGGGATAACTACTGAAAGAACTAAAAAGCTGAACCAGGATGTTGTAATGACGCCGCTGGTCGGATCTGTACCCTGCGGCACCCCTCAGTATGAAGAAGAGAACATAGAAGAGTATATCGCGCTGCCGACGGCGATCTTTGGAAACGGGGATTTCTTTGCGCTCAGGGCCAGCGGAGATTCCATGACGGAAGCGGGAATCGACGACGGAGACCTGGTAGTGGTGAGAAAGCAGAAAGATGCCGCCGACGGCGATATAGTGGTGGCTCTTGTGGATAATCAGAGCACGCTTAAGAGATTTTTCAGAGATAAGGAGACTGGCAGGGTGATTCTCCATCCGGAAAACAGCCGGATGAAGGATATAATTCCACGAGAATGCTATATTCAGGGTGTCGCCTGCCACATAATAAAGACTTTGTAGGAAGGTAAGGACGCGGCTTCAGGCAAGAGGTGACGACTTTGAGGGAAGACATTAGAAATAACAGAAGATATATAGCCATCGACCTTAAATCGTTTTACGCTTCGGTGGAATGCGCCTGCCGCGGGGTAAACCCGCTTACTACCAATCTCGTGGTGGCCGATCCCAGCAGGACGTCCAAGACCATATGCCTTGCGGTTTCGCCCTCCATGAAGGAGCTGGGAATACCGGCAAGACCCCGGCTTTTTGAGGTAAAAGAGCGGATGAAAGAGGTAAACGCGCTGAGGCTTTCGAGAGCTCCGGGCAACAGGTTTAAAGGGAGAAATTTTGACAGCGTCGCCCTTTCGGAGTCTCCCGACTTTGAGGCAGATTTCATAGTGGCGCCTCCGCGAATGGCGGAATACGTCAGAATAAGCACGGGGATATACGACATATACCTTAATTACGCAGCGCCGGAGGATATCCACGTTTATTCCATAGACGAAGTGTTCATCGACGCGACGGATTACCTGAAAGCTTACGGCATGACGGCGAGGGCTCTCGCGAAAACCATGATAAAAGACGTGCTGCGGGAGACGGGAATAACAGCGACTGCGGGAGTCGGAACCAATCTGTATCTCGCCAAAGTCGCCATGGATATAGTTGCAAAGCACATGGAGCCTGATGAGAACGGAGTCAGAGTAGCGGAGCTGGATGAGACGACCTACAGGAAGAAGCTCTGGAGTCACAGACCCATTACGGATTTCTGGAGGGTCGGCAGAGGCTACGCAGAGAAGCTGGCTTCCGCAGGTCTTTACACCATGGGCGATATAGCCCTTTGCTCTGAGGGGAGAAAAGAAGACTTTCATAACGAGGATCTCCTTTACAGAATGTTCGGGGTAAACGCCGAGCTGCTCATAGATCATGCCTGGGGATACGAGCCGTGCACCATGGCCGATATTAAAGGATACAGACCGTCGTCGGAAAGCATTGGATCGGGTCAGGTTCTCATGGAACCGTATCCCTTTGACAAAGCCCGCACGGTGATGGAAGAAATGGTGGATGCGCTGGCCATGGAGCTATCGGATAAAAAACTTGAGACGGATAAGATAGTCCTTACCATTGGATACGACAGGGAGAACCTGAAAGACCCCGAGCGGAGAAAGAAGTATAAGGGAGAAATCGTGCGGGACAGCTACGGTAGGCTGATCCCAAAGCACGCTCACGGAACGGCTAATCTGAATGAGATGACTTCGGCGTCAGGAGAACTGCTTAGGGCAGCGGCAGAGCTCTTCGACAGGATAGTGGATCCGAATCTTACGGTGAGAAGGATTACGGTAACGGCATGTCACGTGATGGATGAGGAAAAAGCTGAAGAGGAAAAGAGTACTCGCCAGCTCAGCTTTTTTGACGCCATGGGTGAGAATTCTGGAGCCAAAGACGACGTGATAAAATCCGCCTCGAACGCCCCGGGAAAGGACAGGGAGCTTCAGAAAGTCATGCTTGATATAAAGAGGAAGTTCGGTAAGAACGCCGTCATAAGGGGCATTAGTCTTGAGGAGGGAGCTACCGGAAGGGAGAGAAACAATCAGATAGGAGGTCATAAAGCGTGAACAAAAGGGATATGGACTGTGGAATCGAAAAATACGAAAGTGGAATTGAAAAGTATGAAAGCATAATTGAAAGACCTCATCACAGGTCTCTGACGAGAGCGCCTATGCCGGCACAGGCAAGAGCCGCCCAGTTTGCTCCTTTTGCAGCCCTTAGCGGATACGAAGAAGAGATAAGAAAAGCAGCGGAAGAGCATATGAGAAAAGCCGAAGGCAAATAATCATACCGATAAATAAAGTGAATAATTGCTAACGGCCGGGTTTCGGTTTATAATGTAGCTGTATGACGAAAATTTTGAAAAAACCGGGAGGTGCGAGAAGATGATATACTTCAGAAGCGATTACAGTCTGGGAGCTCATCCTAAGGTAATGGAAGCTCTCATGAAAACCAACATGGAGCATTCCGACGGATATGCCCTGGACGAACACTGCGATCACGTAAGGGAAATGGTCAAGGACCTTATCGGAGTCAGAGACTGCGAAGTCCACATGATGGTAGGAGGTACCCCGTGCAATATTACAACGGTTTCAGCGGCTTTGAGAGCATATGAGACTGTAGTTGCACCGAGAACCGGACACATATACATACATGAGACGGGAGCCCTGGAGGCCGGCGGACACAGGGTCATAACCGAAGAGGGAGATAACGGCAAGCTTACGCCTCAGAACATCGACGATGCATGGCTGGAGTACGAGGATGAGCATACCGTTATTCCGAAGATGGCTTACATATCAAATCCTACGGAAAACGGCTCCATTTACTCAAAGGCGGAGCTGACGGCTTTGAGCGAGAAATGTAAGGAGAAGAACATGTACCTCTACATGGACGGTGCGCGCCTTGGATGCGCCCTGACATGCGAGGATAACGACCTTACCCTTCACGACATAGCCACTCTCACAGATGCGTTTTACATAGGCGGAACGAAGAACGGCGCCCTTTTCGGAGAAGTTCTCGTAATAAGGAATCCTGAAATCAACGATCACTTCCGCTGGATGATAAAGCAAAAATGCGGCATGCTGGCAAAGGGAAGACTTCTCGGCGTTCAGTTCGAAGCTCTTCTCGAGGGCGGTGAAGACAGCATATATTTCGAGATGGCAGCTCATTCCAACGCCATGGCAAAGAAACTGAAGGAAGGAATTGCAGCCAAAGGTTACGGCTTTGACGGAGTTTCCCAGACCAATCAGATATTCCCGGTGCTTCCTGCGGAGAAGGTAAAAGAGCTTGAAAAGGACTTCTTCTTCTATGAGTGGGTTCCGGAAAAAGACGGAAAGATCGTAATCAGACTGGTTACGTCCTGGGGAACCACGGAAGAAGACGTTGACGCATTCCTGAATGCGCTTTAAACCCGCTCCGGGGAAAGGAGGAAGTGAAAGTGATATATTTGGTAGAAGATGATGAAAGTATAAGGGAACTGGTTCTCTATACCCTGAGGGAGACCGGGTTTGAGGCTGAGGGCTTCGAGAATCCCGCTCTGTTCTGGGCGGCGGCATCGGTGACAAAGCCTGATCTCATTCTCCTGGACATTATGCTCCCAGGCGAGGACGGCATTACGGTGCTTAAGAAGATAAGGAACATGCCGGATATGGAGGACATTCCTGTGATGATGTTGACGGCCAAAGGAACGGAATACGATAAGGTTATGGGACTTAATTACGGGGCAGACGATTATCTTCCGAAGCCTTTCGGCATGATGGAGCTG
>CASFAX010000075.1 GCA_949292945.1 uncultured Bacillota bacterium
AGCAGATAGCGGAAGGTGGCCCCGTTACCGTAACTCATAAGGAAATAACCAGATTTTTCATGACGATTCCGGAGGCGGTATCCCTGGTGCTTCAGGCCAGCCTCTACGCCAAGGGCGGTGAAATATTCGTCCTGGACATGGGAAAACCTGTGAGAATATATGAGCTTGCAGAGAACCTGATAAGGCTTCAGGGGCTTAAGCCGGGGGAAGACATTAAGATAAAGATCATAGGTCTGAGACCGGGTGAGAAGCTCTACGAGGAGATCCTCATGGATGAAGAGGGCCTTGACAGAACCGATAATAAGATGATATACATCGGCAAGCCATTAAACATCGATGAAAAGCGGTTTATGGACAGGCTTAACGCCCTGATAAAGGCAAGCTTTGATAACGGCTGCCACATAAAGGAGCTCACCGAAGAGGTCTGCGACACGTATACGATAACGGATAATTAGGGGAATCTGACGCACGTTACCAGGCGCTGCTGTGGCAAAAAGCGGCAATGACGCGCAGAACGGGATAAAGAAAGCCGGAGGCGATTTTGATGAAAAAACACTTTGCACCTTTTGAAAAGAAAATATGGCTCGCATCGCCTACCATGCACGGCCCGGAGATGAAGTACATGCAGGAAGCCTTTGATACAAACTGGATGTCAACGGTAGGAGAAAACATAAATCAGGTGGAAAAGCAGGTGTGCGAACTGACAGGGTGCGGTTACAGCGTGGCCCTGTCGTCGGGAACATCTGCCCTTCACATGGCGGTAAAGCTTGCCGGGGTTAAGGCGGGTGAAAAGGTGTTCTGCACGGATATGACGTTTTCCGCAACGGTAAATCCGGTGGTATACGAGGGTGGAGAGCCTGTATTCATAGACACCGAGTATGATACGTGGAATATGGATCCCCAGGCTCTTGAAAGGGCCTTCGAGATGTATCCCGATGTTAAAACGGTAGTGCTTGCCCACCTTTACGGCACGCCTGCACGATTTGACGAGATAAGAAGAATATGCGATGAGCATAACGCTGTCATAATCGAAGACGCCGCTGAATCAATGGGAGCTTCATACAGGGGAGTGCAGACGGGCAACCTTGGCGACATAAACGCGATTTCCTTTAATGGAAATAAAATCATAACAGGATCGTCAGGGGGAATTCTTCTGACAAAGTCCGAAGAAGCAGCTGCAAAAGTCCGCAAATGGTCTACTCAGTCGAGAGAACCTGCACCTTGGTATCAGCACGAGGAGGTAGGGTACAACTACCGGATGAGCAATGTGATTGCAGGAGTTGTAAGGGGACAGCTGCCATATCTAAAAGAGCACATAGCTAAGAAGAAGGCGATTTACGAAAGGTACAGGGATGGATTTAAAGACCTTACGGTAAGGATGAACCCTTTTGACGGCGAAAACTCAGAACCTAACTACTGGCTCTCGTGCATTATAATAGATGAAGAAGCCATGTGCAGACAGGAAAGAGGGGATCTTAAGGCAAACTACGCAAGCGAAAGAGGAAAATCCTGCCCTACGGAGATACTCAAGACACTGGCAGAGTGCAATGCAGAGGGACGGCCAATCTGGAAGCCGATGCACATGCAGCCTTTGTACAGCGAAAACGGCTTCGTTTCATCTGAGACGGGAAGAGATAACGGAGCGGACATATTCAGAAGGGGACTGTGCCTTCCTAGCGACAACAAGATGACGGAAGCGGAGCAGGATAAGATCATAGAGATAGTTAAAAGCTGCTTTATATAGGAGAAGTGAATTGGCGGAAAAAAAGCGGAAAGGCATATATGAAAGATTCATAAAGAGGCCTCTAGACATAGCGATATCTGCGGTGGCCATAGTCTGCATGAGCCCGTGCTATCTGGTCGTGGCGGTCCTCGTGAAAAAGAAACTGGGAAGTCCCGTAATTTTCAAACAGAAAAGACCGGGCAGGGACGAGAAAATCTTTACCATGTATAAGTTTCGTACCATGAACGACGCCAGAGATATAACGGGAGAGCTGCTGCCTGATTCTGCGAGGCTTACGGATTTCGGCAGGATGCTCAGAAGCACCAGCCTCGATGAGCTTCCGGAGCTTTTCAATATACTGAAGGGCGATATGAGCCTGGTGGGACCGCGGCCGCTGCTGGTTTCGTATCTGGACAGGTACAATGAATTTCAAAGGCGTCGCCATGATGTAAGACCGGGGCTTACAGGATATTCTCAGGTGAACGGAAGAAATGCGGTTTCTTGGGAGGAAAAGTTCGAAATGGATGTCTGGTACGTGGAGCACGTATCTTTTATGACAGACCTTAAGATTGCCCTTAAGACATTTACAACAGTAATGAAGAGGGACGGAATTTCATCAGGTACATCAGAGACGATGGAGGAGTTTATGGGGACAGGGGAAAAACAGAAGATTTCTGAAGAGGGGAGATAAGTGGTGCAAAACACAGTAAGAAACCTTGTAATAATCGGTGCAGGAGATTTCGGACGTGAGGTGGCGGCGCTCGTAAAGAGAATAAATGAGGCCTCTTCGAGCATAAGATATTCTATTTTGGGCTTCATAGATGATAATGAGGCGCTGATGAATGAAGAAATTGCAGACATCAGGGTGATAGGAGATACCGCTTGGCTTAATGAATATAAAGACGGGAAGCTGTATGCGGTGTGCGCTATAGGTTTCGGAAGTACGCAGTTTCCCCATTTGCTTTA
>CASFAX010000076.1 GCA_949292945.1 uncultured Bacillota bacterium
CCCTGTAGTGCTTCAGAACCTGATAAGTCTGGGGCTTAACCTTTTGGACACTCTTATGATAGGCATGCTGGGAGAGAAGGAAATTGCAGCCGTAGGCGCTGCCAATCAGGTGTACTTCATATTCAGCGTGTCTCTTTTCGGGCTCTTCAGCGGAGCGGCGGTATATACGGCTCAGTACTGGGGAGCGCAGAACCTGAAAGGCGTCCGCCACATGGTGGGAATAGACTTTATGGTGGGAGGAATCTTTTCCATTTTCGTGGCCCTTGTAGCCTTTTTCTTCGGTGAGAACATAATAGGTCTGTTTTCAGGTGACCCGGAGGTAATAGATTACGGCGGCCAGTATATCAGGATAGCCTGCCTGTCCTATTTCTTCTCATCCATATCGGCTTCCATATCGTATAATTCCAGAGCGATTCAGAATCTGGTCGTGCCTACTGCCATAAATTTCATGGCTCTGTGCATAAATGCGGTTCTGAACTACATACTCATATTCGGAAAAGCAGGGGCTCCGATGCTTGGAGTACAAGGCGCTGCCATAGCTACCCTCATAGCCAGAATATGCGAGTTCACGGCTCTCGTATCCTTCATAATGCTGAGCAAAAATCATCCGTTCAGAGGAAGTCTGAAGGAGATATTCGGCTTCGGAAGGGAACTCTTTGCCAAGGTTATGAAGACAGCCGTACCGGTTATATTTACAGAAGGCGGCTGGGCTCTTTCCGTAGCTGTCATATTTGCCATATACGGAAAGCTGGGAACTTCAGCCCTCGCAGTAATACAGGTTACCAACGTTGTCACCGACCTTCTCCAGTCCATCTACTTTGGAGTCGGAAATGCCACGGCCATGCTCATCGGAGAAAAGCTGGGGCAGAGAAAGGTCGAAGACGCATATCACAGCGGAAAACTGGCGGTGCGCACTGTCTGGATACTAAACGTGGTGATGACCCTTGCTATGCTCGCACTGTCAAAGCCTGTAGCTCACGTTTACGGATTTGCTCCCGAGACGGAGTCGCTGCTGGTTACGTCCCTCATGGCCATGGCTCTCATGATTACCCCGAAGATGCTGGGATACATATACATCGTGGGAATTCTCAGGGCAGGTGGAGACACGCTTTTCAGCATGGTGATAGATCTTGCCTGCAACATAATCGTAATGGTGCCTATGGCAGCCCTTGCGGTAATGGTGCTGGAAGTAAGCCTGCCTGTTGCTATCATAATGGTAGAACTTTCGGGAAACCTGGTAAGGTACTTCGTGTGCATGCCGCGATATAAGAGCAGAAAGTGGATAAATATAGTGGCGTAAAAGTGTCGTCAGGTCAAGGCTATCTTTTACGAAACAGAAAATAAGATAACAATAAGTCAAGGTTATGACCTGGATGCAGGCCTGATACCTTGACTTTTTTGCATGAGAGTAAGGAATACGGCGAAAAAGACCTTTGCATTTTCACCATATCAGCAGCCTTTTGTCAAAGGGGCCGGGCTGAAAAACAGGACTAAGCTATACTTTTCAGTTTTTTTAGTGTACCGTCAAGGTTCTCTTTGTGCCAATTCGACATTTTCAATCCATCATTATAAAACGCCAACATTCCTGTGGAGCGGAAACCACTCAGTTCTTTCTGCTGTGCGGTCAAGCGGATTGTATCTGTGTCGGTAGTAATGGCGATCTGATAATTCAGCATATCCTCTGTAACTTCAACGGATTTGATTGTAGAGTACGGTATCTGCAAGGTGACTTCCTTTTTTCAGACCTGCGGTAATCGTGCTGAAAGGAACCAGTACCAGTTCATCCTTGCAAAGCTGCAATACATAGAACTCCATGCTAAAGAATTTTGCAATCTTGTCGCTTAAATTTTCGGGAGCGTATTTCACTACAATTCCCTTGTCCTCAATAGGGTCAAAACCTGCTTCTTTGATGATTTCAAACACTTTCTTTTCGGTTGCCATAGATAATTGCCTCCTGTTTTTGATGGTCGTTATATATAGCCCATTTGTAAGTCATGAAGCCCACGGCTTTCTTACGAAATGAAGCTATCATCTGTATAACATCTTTCTTCCGAAAAGCAATATATTTCTAACATTGAAAAACAAAAATATTGCTATCAGGTTAATCTGTCCCGTGATAGCAACATATATTTTGTATTATCTTATTTTTCTCAGTATGGCAACGGCAATATCTACTGTCAAAAAGAACGCAATAAAAACCAGCCGTATCGAATTGGAGAAGATAATAACATTGCTGGTTACTGTGTAAGTAAACAAA
>CASFAX010000077.1 GCA_949292945.1 uncultured Bacillota bacterium
GACCGGAAATATATGTCAGTTCGGTATAGTTTCCATTAGCCTGAAGAAACGCTACACACTCCAAGTCTATCACCAGCAGTTCATCGCGGGAATTAAGACATAATTTCGCCATAACCTAAATCTTGAAGGAACCCAACCACTACATCATCATTAAATATAACAAGCGAAAAAAAGGCCGCAGTAACAGCGGAAAGCAACATACGACCACGGTTTTTACAAAGGTAAGATAGAGTGTCCATACACAAACTATTTTATATCTCAGGACACCCTCAGAGAAGATTCAAATTGCTGATAACCGGAATCACATATACAAAAAGCGTGGGTGTCTGTCCTGTTACTCGTCCCACGCATAGAGGCCTTCGCATTGCCCGGAATAGTTGAACGAGCAACGCGAGAACCCACGCCGATACGATATATGTCACCATACAGACTTTCACCCGTCATTTCTTTCACAAAATGACAGGATACAGTTATGGCTATACATAATCATACCCGGGTCATCTACCGTTGCCATGTCCATGACTATTCCAGAAAGTTGCGAAGTTTCTATGCGTCAAGAACAAAGCGTTAAGTAAACGCCTTTCATATATGTCATGTCTCTTTCCCACCCATCCGCCTGTGCGACAGGCTCGGCGTGGATAGAGACTATAAAGACACACGGGCAGAATTCCAAGAACCGGATTCTCTGCCAAGTGTTATCCGCAAAAATAATAAAATCAATTGAAAGATAATTTGTAGAAACAGAAAAATTAAAATCAACTAGAAGATACCGTCTTACGATTTCTACAAGAACTATCCTTCCGCACTCAGCCGATTTTCCATTCTTCCACCGTCCCTGTCCGCGAGGAGAAGCTCACGCCTATCTTATACAACGTGCGACGGTCTGAAGCGAACGGACGGGCATAGCCCTTCTCCTCTATCTGACGCAGGGCCTCATCCGCCGAGCCATCCAGCTTGAACTCGAAAATATAAACATAACCGGCAGTCTCCACAATGCAGTCCACCCGGCCCTCACTCTGCACCTTTTCCGTACAGACCGTGTAGACACTTATGAGACGGAATATCAGATAGAACGTATAATGAAAATACCGCTCGCGCTCACGCTCGTCTGACTTGCGGCGCATGGTATAAGGAATGTCCGCCAAAAAAGAAGTGAACAGCTTGCAGAGAGCCTCTGCCTCTCCCTTACGGAGAGAAGCCACCACATTACGGATCCAACTTCCCATCTCCTGACTGGGATTCAGATAGTCAGAAGCCACCAATGAAACAAAACCTTTCTTCACCTCATTGTTCGGGTAATCAAGAAGAAACGTGCCAAACTCACGGTTATAGTCCTTTATGGTCAGGTAACCGCTCTGATAAATCATCGGCAACGGCTTCTCCACGCTTGCCTTGTAATCCACGAACTCTTGGGGGTCATAATATTTTCCGGTAATCTCATCCAAATTCTCATCCGTATGGGCCAGCAGGCGAATGAGATACGACGGGGTACCGCTGCGGAACCAGTAGTCCTGAATGGTCTGCGAGGCAAAGGCATTGAGAAGACTGAACGGATTGTAGATGTCCGTCAGCTTCCTGCTGAAATGATAGCCGTCATACTGAAGTTTGAGACGTGACATCATCTCCTCAAAAGACACCCCTTCGCTCTCCGCCATCTCACGGACCGGCACGGAAAAACAACGCTCCAGCTCCTCTTGGGTAATTCCGCACAAAGCCTCATAACGGGGGTCCATACTGATGTCGGCCGGCTGGTTGAAGCCACTGAACACGCTCACCTGCGAGAACTTCGTCACTCCTGTCAGCAACACGAACTGAAGATCGTCGTCGGCCGCCTTGAACACGGAATAGAAGCCTTTCAGCGCCTCACGGCTGGACTCCTCGAGCAAACGCTCCCGACGGTCATCCATAAGTCCCGTGTCAAGCACATCCAGTATCGTCATGTGCCCGCTGAAGGACATAGGCGAAACGCTTCCCGATGTCAGTGTAATCCGGAGTCCTCCCGTATTCACGCTCCCAACCTTTTATCATACCGTCCAGAACATCCTCCAGCGCGTCAGGATTTGTGAAATTGCTTCCGTTGAAATCAATATGGAAAACCGGATATTCTTTCCATTCTGTTTCCAGAGATTCAATAGCCAGACCCTTGAAAAGTTCCCGCTTTCCCAGAAAATAGTTTTTCAGAGTTGAAACGAGAAGGCTTTTGCCGAAACGGCGGGGACGGCTGAGGAAATAAATCTTGCCCAGGCTGACCAACTGATAAATCAGGGCGGTCTTGTCCACGTACACATAATTGTCTTCCCGGAGCTGTGCAAAACTCTGTATGCCTATCGGATATTTCATCATGGTTTCCCGTTTTTTAGTCCTGTCACAAAGATAAAGATTTTCTGCGGATTCTTTTGAATGCATACGTTTTCTTTGCCTATATAGTCACCCCTTAAAAAGTATAATTCAGCGAAACACATTTGGAAAAGAAGTATGCTTCGCTGAATTATACTTTTTACGTAGTGACTATATATTCTCCAACAGTCCGGCTATATGATTTGAATAGTCTTTTTCCCTTATAGACTCAGCACGGGATTTATCCATTTCCAGTCCACCCCAACCATTCTCATAACAAGAGGCATAACGCTCCGCCGCATTTTTGTTAAGCTGGCCTTGCTCATCCGCTTTCGAATACCATTTTACAGCCATCGAATAATCTTGTTCAGTTCCGCGTCCTTCATAATAAATATCGGCCAATGCACATTCGGCAGGAGCATATCCGGCCTCAGCGGACCGGGTGAAGAAGGACAAAGATGTCGCCATGTTTTTCTCGACTCCCTTTCCTGCCTCATACAATCCGGCAAGAAGATACATTGCCTGTGGATTGCTTTCCGCAGCAGAAGAAAGCAGCTTTATACCTTTCTTCAGATTATATTTTTCGTAGGCCGAATTGCACAAAATAACTCCCTGCATGGTTTTACCCTCCACATTCTTCGCCTTCTCCACTGCCTTAAACTGTTTCAAGGCTTCCTCAAAATCCTTGGCGGCATAGGCTTTCATGCCTCTGAGGTAAGCGATGAAAGGGGAATCAGGAATGCTGTCTGAAACAAGCCGTCTGAAAGCCCGCTTATGTCCTTTCACCACACTTTCCGCGAACCAATACATGGCCTGATCATAATTCACTACTACACCCTTGCCGTGCAAATAACAGT